>JAQBPC010000624.1 GCA_028287725.1 Chloroflexota bacterium
GGGATACCTTCCCGGCCACCTCAAAGGGAATCTTAACTGCGTAGTGCCAAACAGTCGCCTGAGCACGACGCTTCGGAACTACGCGCTCAGAGCAGTGGAGTCTTAGACAGACTGTGCAAGCACGCGCTCGGAGGAGCCGCTGCGGGCACTCCGGTAGGCGGCATCGAGAATTTCCACGGTCCGGGCGCCTAGCTCGATTGGCGAGCAGTTCTCGACCTTCCGCCCCATGGCCAGGTCGACCAATGTATCGATTGGGCCGACGCAGTGATAGGCGCCCGCGCCCGGCGCCGGATCCAGGCGCACATCGTCGTCCGGGCCGCGATAGCGCCAGACTATCTCTCGATCCAGATCGATTTGTAGTTGGCCCTCCGAGCCGATAATCCTGACATCCAGCATGCCCTTGTTGTCGTTGGCGCCGGCGTGGCTGGAGCCGCCGGAAAGCGTCCCGATCGCCCCATTCCCGTAACGAAGCGCAATAGCGTCGTGCAATTCGACCGGAGCGTCCAATGGGGCGGACATAAAGGCAAAGACCTCAGCGCCGCGCAGACCGGAGAGCCAGAGCGCCAGGCCGAGCGCGTGCGAGAGCTGCGCCTGCGCGTAACCGCCGCCGGAGAGCGCCGGGTCGGTCCAGGTGGGCGCTTCAGGCGCGGAGTCAGGCGCGGCCGCGGGGTATGCGCCCAGATTTGCCAACAGATCGCGTGTCACTGAGGCCATCTGAATGGCCATCTGCTCAATCTTGCCCACACCACCACCGGTTTCCATCAGGCGCTTGGCCCCGCGCACCATGGGGAAGTAGTTCCAGCCAAAGGAGACCACCGCCTGGCGATCCACCCGCTTTGCCGTCTCAACCAGGTCCCATGCCTGCGCCGGGTCTACGGTCACCGGTTTCTCCACCAGCACATGAGCGCCGGACTCCAGTGCAGCTTTTGCATGAAGGTGGTGCAGTGCGGAGGGGCTCGAAACCACGCAAATGTCCACCCCAGCGTCGATCACATCGCGGTAGTCCTCGCTGGCCACGGCGAAACCGTAGCGGTCGCGAATTCGCTCCAGAGCCGGTCGGCCAAGTCTGCTGACCGCCACGAATTCGACCTCGTCCGCATGCCGGGCCAGATTGGGTAGGTGGGACGCCACGGCCCAGGATCCGGCCCCGATCACCCCTACGCGCAGCTTCGCCATCCGTCTATCCTCCTCGATAGCCGGCCGGCTATTCCGCCGGCCGCGGCAGCAATCGTTTCCAGGCTCTCGCGCTCACAGTAGCGTACCCAGCATCCTCCAGTCAAGAGCGAAGGTGCTGCGTCGCCGCGATTGACACCCAAGTTCACGGTGGAGTAGAATCACCGCGTTGGAATCGTATCCAGAATTGGTACCAGCCCGGGTGAATTGCGGCCGCCCATGGAGCGGCCAGGGGAGGCAGCCGTGGCGTGGAACGTAGGGGCAGGCCTTGAAGGGAAGGGTGTGCTGGTCACCGGCGCCGCCGGCGGGATCGGCAAGTCCGTGGCGGAGGCGTTCGGCGCAACGGGCGCGCGCGTGATGGCTGTCGACCTGGACCAAGGCGCCGTCGAGGCGGTCGTGGCAGGCCTGCCGGGTGGCGGGCACCTGGCCGTTGGCGCGAACTTGCGCGACCTTGGCGCCCTCACCGGACTGGTTGGACGCGCGCGGCAGGAACTTGGCTCACTCGACGTGCTGGTTCACCTGGCCGCCGTTTTGCGTCGCCGTCTGAACATCGACGAAGTCACTGAGGAGGATTGGGACTTCCAGATCGACCTCAACTTCAAGTCCACCTTCTTCCTGGCCCGCGCCGCTGCCGGCGCGATGCGCGATCAAGGGCGTGGTGGCCGCGTGATCCTGTTCTCCTCGCAAGGCTGGTGGACCGGCGGCCTGGGCGGCTCAGTCGTCTACAATGCGGCAAAAGGCGGCGTGGTGACGATGGCACGCGGCCTCTCGCGCATCTACGGACCGCACGGGATCACGGTCAACACCGTGGCGCCTAGCTTCGTAATCACGCCGATGCTGATGAGCGGCCTCGATCCCACGATGCTGGAGAGCTGGAAGACGGCGACACCGCTCGGGCGGCTGGCCGATCCGGGGGAGATCGCCGGCCCGGTGGTCTTCCTGGCCAGCGATCACGCGTCGTTCATATCCGGCACCACCTTGAATATCAGCGGCGGCTTCCTGAACTATTAGAATCGATACTTCGCCAGCACCGCTTCGTTTACCTCGACTCCCAGCCCAGGCTTCATTGGCACGTCGATCCAGCCGTCCTTGTGCTTGAAAGGCGTTTCCACCAGCTCATCTTGCATGGGGTTCTCGATCGGCTTCATCTCAAAGACAAGGCAGCGATCGGAGATCGCGGAGAGCGCCAGGCTCGCGGCGGTGATCACCGCGCTGCTCCAGGCATGGGCGTTGTACCAGATGCTAGCCGCTTCCACTAGCTGAATAAGCTGACGGAACCCGGTGATACCCTCGGCCCGACCTGGATCGCAGCCCACCACATCGACTATACCTGTGCCGA
>JAQBPC010000652.1 GCA_028287725.1 Chloroflexota bacterium
CACGTCACCTGGATCGAGGGGTGCGCCGCCATAAAGTCATTGACAACCTTTGTCCAGGCAGCCTTCTCACCGACCTCGAACATCTCCCACGACATAAGCTTCAGTTGGGTCTTCTTGCCTGCTCGTAGGGCACGCTTGGGCGCTGCCGCCTCGGCGACCGCCACTGGGCCAAGCACGGAGGCCGCACCCAGGGCGGCCGCGCCGGCAACCCCGGCCTTCAGCACATCACGCCGCGACGGCATGGTGGAGGATACGTCGTTGTCGGTTTCCTTCTCAGTCACAACAATACTCCTTCGTAGGATGACCTTGATGGTAAAAACCCAAAGAATGGCAGCGCAGCCTGTCCTGCACTACTCCGTATAGGCCGACACCTCCACTGCTATGCGGGTGCTCACGCCGAAGAGAACTAACGGGCGGGCCCTGGGAGAGCCTGGTTCCCAACCTAGGAAGGAGGGGCCTACGTAAATCTGTATACTGTTGGCATTCATAGTAGGCTTGCAATGCTCAACTGTCAATTGGCAACTGTCATCAATATTTCAGCCACGACAATGCTGGCGTCCTACCTGGACGAGACTGGAGCAAGGCGCATTGGACGGGTTGTGCCTGTGTTGTCTTGCGCCATGTTGGCGCCACGGCCGATCTCGGAAACCGCGAAGCTGGGATATTCTTTACTCACAGGGAGCGCGGGAAAAGGCACAATAGCCTCGTCTCAGCTCCTGCCCACCCCTTAGTCGGGCCAACGCCAGTGGCTACGTGTTAACAGTTGACACGCCAAGAGTTGGGTGCTACTTTTCTACCTCGGGAGCGGTTGCGATTGGTATCCCCTCCAGAACTCTCGAACGACTACAGATTCAACGCGATGATCCGCCCTAGCATTGCACTAGCAGCGGCTGGCCGGAAATCCCTCCGGCGCCAGCAGTGAGTTGCCAGGGCAGGCTCGGTAGGGGCGGTGTGGTTTGGCGCCGCGGCTTGGTACGCGCGTAGAGGAGCGGAAAGTAAAATGATGCCTCATTCCGGCAGCGGGAACACGACAGGGGCCTGGACCGACGTACTGAGCGGAGTCATTCCTCCGCTGATTTCGCCCCTGGATGCAGCAGGGGCCATCGACGCGGAGGCTATCGTTACACTGGTCGACCATCTTCTGAAGGGTGGCTGCAGCGGACTCTTCGTGGTCGGTGGCTGTGGCATGGGTCCGTGGCTCACCACCGCGCAGCGAGGCACGACCATAAGCGGCATGGTGAACGCCGCGGCTGGACGCGCGCCCGTACTCGCCGGCGTGATGCTTCCCTCCACTGGACCCGCGCGTGAGGCGGCCCTACAGGCAGAAGCAGAGGGCGCCGACGCCCTGGTAGTTGGCTCTCCCTACTACTACGGGGTCGAGGCCGATGACCAACGTCGCCACGTCGAGGCCATGCTGGAGGCTGTGAGCATTCCGGTTCTGCTCTACAACATCCCTCAATGCACCAATAATTCACTCTTGCCCGAAACTGTAGCCGCCCTGGCACGCGAGCCGCGCGTCCTGGGAATCAAGGACTCATCCGGAAACTTGCCCAACTTTCAGCAACTTGTAGCGATCAAGCGCGATCGCCCGGATTTCCGGGTGCTCCAGGGCGACGAGCGGGTAATGGCGGCCGCCATGTTGATGGGCGGGGATGGATTGATTCCCGGCGCGGGCAATGTAGCGCCCCGCTATTTCGTCGAGTTGGTACGTGCCGCGGCGCGCGGCGACGTGCAGGAGTGTCGACGCCAACAAGAGCAGATTCTGGATCTCTGGAAGCTCTTCGCCTATGGCCGGGGGCTCTCGGCGCTCTATGCCGCCTGCGCCGTGCTAGGCATCGGCAGCGGTCGGTCGGTGGAGCCTTGGGCTGCTCCAGATCCCGCACAACTGCGGGCGATCGAAGAAATCGTACGACGCCATGCAGGGCTCGCGGAGGTCACGGCCAGGAACAACTGACCATTCGAGTAGTGGCCGGAGCGCGGGGGCTACCAAGCGAGGGTTGCGTGTTGCCTTTGGCGGCATTGTACCGCCGGTGGCAACGCCGATGACCGAGGATTTCGACGTGGTCACCATCTCTCTGCGCCAGCCGATCGACTAGTTGATAGAAGGTGGGGTACACGGCCTCTTCGTCCTGGGATGGACAAGCGAGAGCGTGTTTCCGACCGATGCGCAGCGCGCCTTGGTCATCGACCTAGCGCTGCGGGCGGCGAAGGGCCGAATGCCGGTGGTCGCGGGAATCATTGACATGACCACCGCACGGTGTCTCCAGCAAGCGCGTGGCGAGGAGCCGCGTTATGGTGCGTGGTTCGGCTCGGGTTGCTTCGCTGGCTTCGACGAGCCTACGCGAGGCTCCTCGAAGCCAGCATGATGGGACTTGCAAGCGCTCGGGTTTCCCGTGCGGATTCGACTCCCGCCGCCGGCACCACCACACGGATTAAGCTTGCGCCGCACGCTGGTCCGAGCCTTCTACGGAGCGCTGGTCGAGCAGTTGTGTGCTCGTTCGGGAATCGCCTCACGGGCGGACAGCGCCGTGATTGTTCCCTTACATCTTCCGGACATGGTATGTACGCCGGCTTCAGCTTGCGGCGAGATACACGCGCAAATGCTCAATGCCGGCGCTCTTGCGCATCCGCTGCAGCGCCACAGCCTCCACCTGGCGGATGCGTTCGCGGGTCACGCCAATGAGGTCGCCAATCTCTTTGAGGGTATGCGCGCGTCCGTCGAGCAGCCCGAAGTGTAGCTCGATCACGCGTCGAGCCCGCTCCGGTAGTTCGAGCATTAGCGACTGTAGCTGTTCATGCAACACCTGGGTCTCCGCAGCTTCCGCAGGGGCTGGCGCTTGGCGGTCCTCGAGGGACTCAGCCAGCATCAGATCGTCTTCGCCGACGGGCTGGTCCAGCGAGAATGTCTGCTGTGCCTGGCGCGCGCGCTCGATCAACTGTTCCGATGGTCCAGCGGGCTGCTGGGCCGCGCGCTCGGATGGTCCGTCGCGCTGCAGCACGTTGGGTGATGCGCCCTCCTCCTCGAGCTGGGGTTCGGCCCACTTGCGTCGAGCCATCACCTCAGTAACATGTACCGGGACCCGAATAGTCTCGGCCTGATTGCCGATTGCACGCGTCACCGCCTGGCGTATCCACCAGGTGGCGTAGGTCGAAAAGCGGTACCCGCGCCTGTAATCAAACTTGCGGGCAGCATGGATCAGCCCGAGATTGCCTTCCTGTATCAGGTCGAGAAGCGAAAGGTGGTGGTTGTGATAATGTTTGGCGACGCTGACCACTAGGCGCAGATTCGCTTCGCCCATCCTGGTTAGTGCC
>JAQBPC010000676.1 GCA_028287725.1 Chloroflexota bacterium
TGCTGGCGGAGCGTTGTGGTATCCCCGTCACGATCGATCCCACGGCGGGCATCGCCGGCCACGACGCAGCCTGCGCTGTGGTGCTGGAGTGCTCAGGTCAGGACCGCGGCGTGGTCAGCGCGCTAGATCTAGCTACGCGCCACGGCGAAGTCTTCCTTATAGGCGCCGCCTGGAAGCGGGGCACAGCAGTGATGGCGGCCGATCTGGTGCGGCCGATCTTCAGCAAGTATCTGGCGCTCCGCAGCGGCTGGGAATGGCAGATCCCTCTCTACGGCAGTCGGCCACCCGGTTCTATCGCCGACTGCACCGCCTGGATCCTCACATGCATGCGCGACGGATCGCTCGTCGTGGACGAGCTGATCACCGATCGAGTGTCGCCGGCGCAGGCGCCGGCTATCGACGCGGATCTGCGGGCTCGGTCCGGCGCCCAGATGGGCGGGGTTAGTGACTGGCGGCAGAGCTGAGCGAATCACGATGCCTTGGCACAGCGGCACATGTGAGGGTGGCCTGTTCCGGGCCTTGATGACGCCGGCTGTCTGAAGTGAGGCGCTGACATGATTCACGACCTGAAGCAATCCGTGTGTAGTTTGGGAGAGAGCCACGCTATGAGCGAGACACCAGTTATTCACAGGCCGTCGGACTCCGTGTTTGGGCGCCAGCCCGTGCGCGGGCGCGTCGGTCTGTTCAGTATCGGGCTGGCCGCCTACTGGCCGCAGTTTCCCGGCCTCAAGGAGCGGCTGGAAGGCTACGGGCGCCAGGTGGAAGCGAGAGTTGGCGACTGGGCCGATGTCGTCTCGGCCGGTCTGGTAGACGACGCCGAGGCGGCCCGGCGGGCAGGCGAAGTGTTCGCCCGCGAGGGCGTGGACCTGATCCTGTTGCATACCGCGACCTATGCTACCTCCAGCCAGGTGCTCCCCGCGGTGCAGCGGGCTGGGGTACCGGTGGTGGTGCTGAATCTGCAGCCGGTGGCGTCCCTCGACTATCCGAATACCGACACCGGCGAGTGGCTCGCCAACTGCTCGGCCTGCTGCGCGCCGGAACTGGCGGGGGCATTCGCTCGCGCTCGTGTCCCCTATCAAGTCCTTTCGGGCCTGCTCGACGGCGCTGACGACAGCAGGGCGTGGCGCGAGATCGGCGCCTGGTGTCGGGCAGCGGGCGCGGTGCGAGCCCTGCGCGGCGCCCGCTTTGGCTTTCTCGGCCACACCTATCCCGGCATGCTGGATCTGTATTCGGACTTTACCCAACTCCATGCCCAACTCGGCATGCACGTCGAGGTGCTGGAGATGGACGACCTGCAGGCATGTGTCGAGGCGGTGACGGATCCCGAGCTGACTCTCGTGCTGACCGAGGCACGCGACGCCTTCGAGCTGGACCCATCTGTGGATGAACAGCGCCTGCGCATGGGCGCGCACGTGGCTGCCGGCATGGATCGTCTGGTGTCTGCACACCGCCTTAACGCGCTCACCTACTACTATCGCGGCCACGGCGCCTTCGAGGCGCTGGGCGCAAGCCTAATCCTGGGAGGATCGCGTCTTACCGCACGCGGCGTGCCCTGCGCCGGGGAGGGCGATCTGAAGAATGCCGTCGCCATGTTCATTATGGATCGCCTCGGCGCAGGCGGCTCCTACACCGAGTTCTATGCAATGGACCTGAACGAGGGCTTCATGTTGATGGGCCACGACGGTCCCGGCCATCTGGCTATCAGCGACCGCCGCCCTATCCTGCGCGGGCTGGGACTCTTTCACGGCAAGGCGGGCGACGGTGTCTCGGTCGAGTTCAAGGTAAAAACCGGGCCAGTGACGATTCTGGGCGTGACGCAAACGGCGGATGGGCGGCTCAAGCTGCTGATCGCTGAGGGCCAGTCGTTGCCGGGCGAGATTCTACGCATCGGCAACACCAACAGCCGTCTTCGCTTCGCGCTGCCGCCCGACGAATTTTTGGACCGCTGGTGCCAGGAGGGCCCAACCCACCATGTGGCACTGGGGGTCGGCCACCATGCCCGCACGCTGGAAAAGGTGGGACGGCTACTCGGGCTAGACGTGGTGGTGGTGCGATGATCGCGCGGATCGCGCGCCGGCCTGCATCACATCCAGCGATCAGTGGAAGGGGTGACACGCGGTGGCAATTCGATTAGGCTGTCATCTGTGGAGCTTTGGGGGCTGTACGGTAGCCGAAGCGGCCGCCATCACGCGCGCGCTGGGCCTTGAGCTGCCAGAATTGCTCCCATCCGCAGTTGAGGGCAAGCCTGTGTAGGGCCGCCAGCCCATCGCTCATCTCGCCGCTCCAGCGTGTTCCTTTCCCCTTCTGCCGGCGGGCCACCAGAAGGGGGTTCGCCTACACCGCTCCACCGTTGCCGATGTAACGGCACGCCCGCCAGCGCACCCGATAGTCGGGGATGTACGCCTGACGTGCCCGGAGATACTCGCCGAAGGTGGCCAGCGAGGAGTCCGGCTGCTACAGAGTGTAGCAGCCGGAGGAAAATTGACCCAGATCGCCGGAAAGAATTGACCCACCCCGGGGAGGGCCGCACGCTTGTCTTTGTAGCAAGAAAGATGAGGGTGCGGTCCATGTTAAGGAGTGGATCAGTGATGAGGATACGGACTGCGCTGGGGGAAGGGAAGTCGATCCGGGCGACGGCACGGGAGCTGGGGCTGGCGCGGAACACCGTGCGTCGGTACGCGCGGGCGGCGCCGGCGTCGGGTCGGCGGGGCACACGCGGGTCGAAGCTCGACCCGTTCAAGGGGCAGATCACGGCCTGGGTGCGGGAGGATCGTCTGCTGAATTGCCCCACGATGCTGGCGCGCTTGCGGGCGCAGGGGTACACGGGCGGGATGACGGTGCTCAAGGACTTCGTGCGCCCCCTGCGGCCACCCGCGGCGAGCCAGCGGCCGGTGCAGCGCTACGAGACGCCACCCGGCCGGCAGCTGCAGATCGACTGG
>JAQBPC010000681.1 GCA_028287725.1 Chloroflexota bacterium
CCAGCAAGCCATACAACCGCATCTTCACGCAGCAGACCAAGCTTGGGCATCGATTCCCCTCATTCGCCCAGTTCGGCCCAGTGCTGAGCGCTATCGACTCGGCTTTACAGCCCGTGTGGATCGGCGAGCAGACGGCGGCCCAGGCTCTGCCTAAGGCAGCAGCGGCCGCGAACAAGCTAATCAAGGGGTAAGTGCCGCGGCGGCATGGGCGGGCGCGATTCGTTCCCGCCCATGCCGTTGCGCGTTAGCAAGGTAACGCATGGCTGCTGACACACGTCCCGGCATTCGTGGACGGATCGCGCGACGCTTCCGGGCGTCGGATGGCGCATACAGACGCGGGGATGGGCGTGTAGCGCTTCTTTTCCTGCTCCCCGATCTCATCCCCTTCGTGATATTCACGGTGATTGGCGTGCTGGCCACGTTCGGGTTGAGCTTCGCGCACTGGGACCTGATCAATCCGCCGAGCTTCGCGGGCCTGCAAAATTACCAGAGCCTGTGGGATGACGACCTGTTCCGCAAGGTGCTGGTCAATACGACCTACTACACCCTTGGCGTAGTGCCGCTTTCCACGGCGCTGGCACTGCTCGTTGCTCTTGGCCTGAACCTCAAGCTGGGCGGGTCGCTGCTCTTACGCACTGCCTACTTCTCGCCGTATATCACCACGCTTGCCGCCTCGGCACTGATCTTTCAGTGGATTTACGACCCGCGTGCTGGGCTGATTGATAGCGTGCTCTATGCCATTGGGGTGCAAAATCCGCCTGGCTGGCTCAACAGCTCTGCCTGGGCAATGCCCGCGATGATTATCTTTGGCGTATGGCGGCAAATCGGCTTCAATATCGTGCTGTTCCTCGCCGGCCTCCAGGGTGTGGACCGCTCGCTGCTGGAGGCGGCTTCCGTCGACGGCGCCGGCCGCTGGGCACGGTTCGTGCACGTGACCCTGCCTCTGATCAGTCCGACTACCTTCTTCGTCATCGTGGTGACGACCATTGGATCGTTCCAGATATTTGACCAGGCGTACGTGATGACGAACGGGAAGTTCTACCCGAATAACGCCACGAACACACTGGTGGGCTACTTGTTCCAACAGGCATTCGTCTTCGCCGGCTCAAACATGGGCGTTGCATCCGCCGTGGCGTGGGTGTTGTTTATGCTGGTGTTCGCCGTCACGATTGTGCAGTTCCTGATGCAGCGACGCTGGGTGCACTATGGCTGATCGCGCCCTGCCGTTGGCTGCCACGGCTAAACTACGCGAGGGGGCCCCATTCCGACCCCGCACGGCGCTGCTGCGCGTCCTCGTCTGGTTGTTGTTGGTGGGCGGCGCCCTCGTGGTACTGCTTCCCTTTTTCTATATGCTCGCCTCCTCGCTGGAGACGAATGCGCAGATCGGCGCGCTGACACCGCAGTTCATCCCACAGCCATTTGTGTGGGGGAACTACAACCAGGTGTGGCAGCAGTTGCCGGTTGGGCGGTTCTTCATCAACAGCCTGATCGTCGCCGGGGCGATTACCGTGGGCCAGGTGATTACCGCGTCGATGGCCGCGTACGCCTTTGCGCGGCTCCGCTTTCGTGGCCGCGGCGCGCTATTCACCGTGTACCTGGCGACACTGATCATCCCCTTCCAGGTCACATTGATTCCGAACTACATCTTGATTCACTACCTGGGCTGGCATAACACCTACCAGGGTATGATCTTGCCCTTTATCTCCAGCGTGTTCAGCACTTTCCTGCTCCGGCAGTTCTTCCTGACATTGCCTGCCGACCTGGAGGAGGCAGCCCTGCTGGATGGGGCGGGGCACTTCACCATCTATGCTCGCATCGTCATGCCACTTGCGCGGCCCGCCCTCGCGGCGTTGGTAATCTTCGCTTTCCTGGGGTCGTGGAACAACTTCCTCTGGCCGCTGGTGGTAGTGGACAGCGAGTCGCTGAAGACCCTGCCATTGGGCATCGTGGAGTTCCAAAGCCAATACACCGTGCAGTGGAACTTGCTGATGGCCGGCGCCTCACTCTCACTGATTCCGGTGCTGATTGTCTACCTGATCGCCCAGCGTTGGATTGTCGAGGGGATTGCCTTGACCGGGCAGGGCGGCCGCTAAGCGGCGGGGCCCTCACGCCCCTACGGCACCGCCTTCAGGCGCGGGGACGCGGGACCTCCGCTTGAAACCGGATGGCAGAAGACGGGCCGGCTAAAGCCGGTTGCACGCCGCACCACGCCCGGCTTTAGCCGGCGTACCCATGCCAGCCGGATTTATCAGGAGGCGTGAAGACCGGCAACCGGCATTAGCCGGCGTAGCCCTACCATGCGCCTTCAGGCGCAGGCTGTTGGGAGGGGTTTCCACGTGCCTGCGACTAGCCGCTCAGGCGCGACGCTGCGTAACCAGCTTCAACCGCGCGTATGCGCCGGTTTCACTTCATCCGGCAGATTTAACTGCACTATAACAGTCGCTTAACACCGAATTGATACTCCTTAGCGCACTGTGCAATACGATCGATCATGGAGCTGCGGCCGCCTTGAGAGCTTCTCGGAGCGGAATCGCAGTCGGTCTCGTGAAGCAGGCAGAGGAGAGAACTTCATGCATGGCGTACTCAGATGGAGAGACCGGGATCCTATTCGGCTGGCCGCCGCCAGCCTACTGCTGTTAACGATCGCCGGGGTGAGCCCGCTGACAGGTTTCAGAGAACCGGCAATCACACATGCGTCCTCGTCCTGTCAATTGCAGGCTCCTGGTGGAACAATCCAACACGTAATCCAGATTCAGTTTGATAACACGCACTTCACCCGCGATAACCCGAACGTGCCCTCGGATCTGCAGCTAATGCCGAATTTGCTCAACTTCATCAACGGCAACGGTGTGTTGCTCGCCAACCATCACACGCCGCTGATCGCCCACACCGCGACCGACATCCTGAGCTCCCTCACAGGCGTCTACGGTGATCGGCACGGCGTGCCCGTGAGCAACAGCTTCCGCTATTTCAATCCAAACGGAACCTCCAATCCAGGCGTGTCGTTCGCTTACTGGACCGATCCGATCTTCGATCCGTCGACTATTTCGCCGACCGACACGAGCTACAACATGCTCAGCGCGGCGGGTACCAACGCCCCGGCGCCCTGGGTGCCGTTCACGCGCGCCGGCTGCAACGTCGGCTCCGTTGCCACGGCAAATACCATACTGGAGAACACGAGCACTGATATCCCAACCGTCTTTGGACCTACCTCGGCCGAGGCCCAGGAGGTGAAGTCCAATCCCGGTCAGGCGTTCGCCGACTTCGTCGGTATTGGCATCCACTGTGCCGCCGGCGACGCGCTGTGCTCGACCGCGAACTCCGGCAAGCCAGATCTTCTGCCGAGCGAGCCAGGTGGCTACCAGGGCTACCAGGGCCTTTTCGGCCATAAGTACGTGGCGCCTCAGATTAGCCCAAGCGGGCCGGTCGTCGACTTGAACGGGAACGTCATACAAGACAGCAGCGGCCACGTCGGTTTCCCCGGCTTTGATGGCATGAGCGCGGCCGTATCGCTGTCGTACGTGGCGGCGATGCAGGAACACGGCGTACCGGTCACCTATGCCTACATCTCCGATGCGCACGACAACCACGCCAAAGGTTCCGCATACGGACCCGGTGAAGCGGGCTACGTCGCTGCGCTCAAGGCGTACGACGACGCATTCGGCAAGTTTTTTACTCGCTTGGCGAACGACGGCATCAACCAGAGTAATACCCTCTTCATGTTCACCTCGGACGAAGGCGATCACTTTGTGGGCGGCACGCCGAGTCCCGCGGGCTGCGATGGCGTGACGGTCCCCTGTACCTACAGTCAGATCGGCGAGATTAACGGGAACTTGGCGGGCCTACTCGCCACGCAGCAGGGGATCACGACCCCCTTCAAGGTGCACAGTGACTCGGCGCCTACGGTCCATATCACGGGTAATCCTGCCGCCGACGCGCCGGTGACCCGCGCCTTCGAGCGCGGTGTAGGCAAGCTTACGGCGGTGAATCCGATAACGGGCGCGACGGATCAACTTACACGCTATCTGGCGGATCCGCTGGAAATGCAAATCCTGCACATGGTCACGGCCGACCCGAATCGGACTCCAACGTTTACCATGTTCGCGGATCCCAACTACTTCTTGTTTGCGGGCGCCGCGAGCTGCACCTCGCCGTGTGTAACCGAGCAGCCAGGCTTTGCCTGGAATCACGGCACCATCTCACCTGACATCAATACAACGTGGCTCGGCATGGTCGGCCCCGGCGTTCGACCGTTGGGCGTGCAAACCGGGCCGTTCACCTCGCATACCGATATTCGTCCAACGATGCTGGCCCTGCTCGGCTTGCGCGATGACTACCAGCACCAGGGCCGCGTAATCAGCGAAGCGGTCACGAGCCCGGTCCTTGAGGCCGGCTCCAAAGCCCCAAGAACAGTGCTCAACCGCCTTGGTCAGGCGTATGAGCAGCTCGACTCTCCTGTCGGCAGCTTCGCTCTACGCACCTTGCAACTGGACACTACTGCCTTGACGAGTACGGACGACGCAACCTACCAGGCCATAGAACAGCAACTGACCCACCTCCTGTCGTCGCGAAATCAGGCGGTGAGCGAGATCCAGCCACTGGTCGACTGGACTGGCCCGGCCGTGGCAAATCGGGACAACTCCACGGATGCATCGAAGCAATACCAACAGGTCGTTCGCGAGCTTAAGGTGGTTTCCTCCGCTGAAGGCCACGCCGACCAACACG
>JAQBPC010000002.1 GCA_028287725.1 Chloroflexota bacterium
CAGAGGTGATTTCCGCCACGCCGTTCGGCGGTGGAAATACGACCGACGCCCACTATCTGCTGCGTATCCCAAACATCGGGAACAATGAGCAGAAGTTGGCTGCCGTTTTGGCCCCGCTCTATCAGCAGTATGGCTGTGGCTCGTTGGTTAAGACCGTTTCGCCGGGCGTGTACAAAACGCCGTTAGCTAGCTGCTCGAAAGTTGTGCTCGAGCAGCGAAATGACGTCGGGCCTACGATTGGCGCACAGATCCGGCAGCGTGCAACATACGCGGTGGTAATTGCGGCTGTCTTTATTCTGCTGTACATCTCGTATGCCTTCCGCAAGGTTGCTCACCCGTTCCGCTATGGAACCTGCGCGATCATCGCGCTCGTTCACGACGTGCTCGTGGTGCTTGGCTTGTTTGCCATCTTTGGCCGGCTGTTTGGTGTGACAATAGACTCGCTGTTCGTCACGGCCATCCTGACCGTCATTGGATTCTCGGTGCACGATACCATCGTGATCTTCGACCGAATCCGCGAGAACATGGCGCGCCGCATTGGTGAGCCCTTTGAGCTGATCGTCAATAACGCCATCCTGCAATCGATGGCTCGTTCCCTGAACACGTCGCTCACCGTGCTGATGACGCTAACCGCGCTCCTCATCTTCGGAGGCGCCAGCATTCGTATCTTTGTGGTGACGCTGCTTGTCGGCATCACCAGCGGTACCTATAGCTCGATTTTCAATGCGAGCCCCTTGCTGGTTGTTTGGGAGTATGACGAGCTCGGCATCGGCAAGTTTCTCCGTCGCTTCAGGAAGAAGGAAGCGGACACGCGTACGCGTCCATCGGCAACTGCCGCTCGGTAACCGGCACTTTAGGACAAAAAGGGGGAGGGGCCGGCCGGCCCCTCCCCCTTTTTGTTCCGACAACGAGGCTACCAGTCGGCTTCGCCACCCGCATTTCTGTCGGCGACAAATCCAACGGTAGTTTGTGTGATGCGCAGCTCAGCATTTGTGAGCAGGGTGTTGCATTGCGCCGCCAGGGCGATGCCGCGCTCATAGAGCGCCAGCGAGCGGTCGAGCGTAAGCGCATCGCCGCGTAGCTCCTCAATCGAGCTCTGTAGCTCGCCGAAGGCCTCCTCGAAAGTCAGTGAAGTCGACTCATCTTGCATTTGTTTTGTACCCTTCTTCGTCACCGCGGCGGGCTCGACGTCACCTTGTTCACGGTGGCGTCCGCGGAGCCATCTCGCATCTGAACTTGTATGCGCTCGCCGGTGTGCAGCCAGGCTACGTCCCGCACGATGCTGCCGTTGGCATCCGTAATCAGCGCATAGCCGCGATTCAAGCTATGCATGGGATGGAGTAGCTCCAACTCAGTTTGGCGGCTTTGAAGCCGCTCGCGCTTCAGCTCGAGATCGTGTGCAAGTCGTTCAGTAAGCACCGCAAGCTGGTCGTCGATGAGCTGGCGCCATTGAAGTATCTTTCGGCTGGGGCTGCGCTGGCTCAACTCGCGTTGGGCAGAGTCCAGCATATAGCGCCATTCGGCAAGCTGGTCGGTCATGGATAAGGCCAGATCTTCGCGCAGTGACGCTATTTGCGCCAGGAGTACCTCCCGGTCCGGCACGACTGCCATGGCCGCAGCTGAGGGTGTTGGCGCTCGAAAATCCGAAACAAAGTCGGCTACCGTGAAGTCCGTTTCATGCCCAACACCCGTAACCACCGGGACCGGCGACGCGATGATGGCGCGGGCGACTTCTTCCTCATTGAAGGCCCAAAGATCCTCGATCGAGCCCCCGCCTCGCGCGACAATGATTACGTCGATATCGCCCAGGGTTCCCAGATGCTCAATCGCGGCAACAATTTGGCTTGGCGCCTCAACTCCCTGCACGAGCGTCGCCGCCAGGACGACCTCTACGGCCGGGAATCGTGTTGCCAAAACACGACATATATCCTGGAACGCCGCGGCCTGCGCGGAAGTCACTACCCCGATGCGCAGTGGCAAGGCAGGAAGCGGCCGCTTTCGCTCGTCTTCAAAGAGCCCCTCAGCCCGCAGCTTGGCGCAAAGCTCCTCGAAACGCTGGTGCAGAATACCCACGCCTGCTGCCTGAATGTGATCGACATACAGCTGTACGCTGCCCTGGACTTCGTACACCCCAAGACGTCCATGCGTGAGTATCTGGTCGCCATTCTTGAGCTGCTTCACGGCAGCCTTTGTGGCGCCGCTGCCGCGAAAAATCACGCTGCGAAGCTGGCATTCCTCATCTTTCAGCGTGAAGTAGGTGTGCCCCGCTGTGGAGTGGCTGAGGTTGGAAATCTCACCCTGCACCCATAAGCCACTCAGTACAAGGTCCTCGGCGAGGATATCGCCGAGGTACCGGACGACCTCACCTACGCTGAAGACGCCATCCACTTAGCTGATTTCCAGCAGCGGCTGCCCAAACTCCACGGCCGTTCCGTCTTGTACGAGGAACCGCTGGAGTATGCCCGCCCGGTCAACGCGCACTTCATGCTGGAGTTGCATGGCTGCAATCACACCGACGATATCGCTTTCGCCGACGCTCTGGCCCTCCTCGACGTATTGAGCCATCCCGGCCTCAGCCGAGCGGTGGAACACGCCCACCCACTGGGATAGAAATACGTAGGGACCTTCCGGCTCCGCCAACTCGGTAACCTGGGCACATGCTTCGCCGGTCTGGAGGGCCGATGTGTCGAGACGCAAGCGTACCGACCATGCGCCGTCACTCGCCTGAATTTCCTCGACGCCCGCTTGCATGCAAAGCTCGGCAAGCGCGCGGACCCCTGCGGTGGACGGTATTTCACCGTTGCCGGTCATCGCGGAGACGCGGGCGTCATTCATGCGCGTTCTATCCAAACTACTTGCTGACACGCTCTATATATTGGCCGGTTCGCGTATCGACCCGAATCACTTCGTCTTGGTTTATAAAGAGCGGGACGAGCACCACAGCACCCGTTTCTACAGTAGCCGGCTTTGTAGTTCCAGATGCAGTATCGCCGCGGATTCCCGGTTCGGTGTAGGTGATCCTCAGCTCGACGTTTGGCGGCAGGTCGACGGCTATAGGCTCATCGCCATAGCTCAACAGCTCGACCTCCATGTTCTCTTTGAGAAACTTGGTGTCATCGCCAATGAGTGACTCAGGAATA
>JAQBPC010000006.1 GCA_028287725.1 Chloroflexota bacterium
TCGATCCAGCCGACGAATATCGAACAGGGCTTCGACAGCTCCTGGACATGCTGTTGCCGACCGGCGCCCGAACCGTGCTGGGAATTGAGCCACGAACCTTTCCAGCGATCGCGCTGACCTACCTGACTGAACATTACCCGTTGGTCACGTTACGCGATGCAACAGCGACCGTTGCCCGATCTCGAATGGTGAAGACCGCTCGCGAAATCGCCATGCTTCGCCATGCCGCCCGTGCGGCCGACGCGGGACAAATGGCGTTGCTGGCACACGCACTACCTGGTACCAGTGAGCTTGCGCTGTGGAATGCCCTTTGTGGCGCGATCGAGGCAGTTGCCGGAGGCCCGGCGCCAATAACTGGGGAATTGGTGTCCGGCCCGCGCACGTCCGTTGTACAGTACCCCGGCGGTCCTAATCACCGCTTGGTTGAGCAAGGCGATACGATAGTCTGCGACATCAGCCCATGCGTGGGCGGTTATTTTGCCGATTGCTGTAACACACTCGTGGTTGGCGGAGAGGCAACAGCGGACCAGTTGCACTATTTCCACGCGGCCAGAGACGCTTGGGCCGCCGCCGTCGAGGCGCTGCGACCCGGCCGGCTGGCATCCGACGCGGCAGACGCGGCGAAGGCGGCGTTTGCCAAGCACGGTCTGCCGGTTGCCCACTATACGGGACACGGCATCGGCGCCGCCGTGAATGAGCAGCCTCGACTGGTTCCGTATGATCGAACACCGATCGAAGCCGGAATGGTGTTCGCGGTCGAGCCGGGCGCCTACGCCGGCGAGGGTGGGACTACCGGATCGCGAACCGAAAAGATGGTGCACGTGACAGAGAGCGGACCCGAAGTGCTTTCGCAATTCACCTGGGGCTTAAGCTAGTCGTCAGGCTACAGTGTTGAGTCGAGTTGTGGCCGGCAGCGTCTCGCCTGGCGCGACGGAAGAACGTCCCTCCGCCACGCCAGGCGACATCGCCGTGAGAAACTTTTCTTAGCGGATCGGCTTCGAGCCAGCGAAAGCGTCTGTGTGGCCTGGACATCAATGCGACCGGCGACTGGTCATGCCGCTTGAGGCTTGAGCACTACTTTGACGCAGTCTTCCAACTTGTTCTTGAAGATTTCATATCCGCGGGGCGCATCTTCGAGCGGGAGGCGGTGGGTAACGATGAAGCTGGGGTCGATCTCACCGTTCTGAATTCGTTCGAGCAGCGGGCGCAAATAGCGTTGCACGTGGGTCTGCCCGGTCTTGATGGTCAGACCGCGGTTCATAGCCGAACCGAACGGCACCTTGTCGACGAACCCGGAATAGACCCCCGGCACCGAGACGGTACCGCCATTGCGGCAGGCACGGATCGCCTCGCGCAAGACGAAGGGCCGGTCCGTCTCAACCCGCACTGCCTGCTTGGCGCGGTCATAGGCGCCGACGAGTCCCGTGCCGTGTGCTTCGATGCCGACCGCATCAATACAGGCGTCTGGTCCGCGTCCGCCTGTCATCTCCTTGAGCGCATCGAGAACGTCAACTTCTTCGTAGTTGAGCGTCTCCGCGCCGCCTTGAACTTGCGCCATATTTAACCTGTAGGGGAATCGGTCGATGGCGATCACGCGCTCTGCGCCGAGCAGGAAAGCGCTCTTGATGGCCAGCTGTCCGACCGGCCCGCAGCCCCAGACCGCAATGACGTCGCCCGGCTGGATATCGCAGTTCTCGGCCGCCATGTACCCTGTTGGGAATACGTCGGAGAGGAACAGCACCTTCTCGTCCGGCATGCCGTCCGGGATTTTGATCGGGCCGACATCGGCATAGGGCACACGTGCGTATTGAGCCTGACCCCCAGCGTACCCGCCAAGCAGATGCGAGTAGCCATAAATGCCCGCCGGTGAGTGACCGTAGACTTCCTCGGCCATCCACGCATTGGGGTTGGAGTTCTCGCAGACGGAGAACAACCCCTTCTGGCAGGACCAGCAGTTGCCGCAGGAGATCGGGAATGGCACGACTACGCGGTCACCGGCGGCCAGATTTTCCACCTTGTTCCCGACCTCAACCACCTCGCCCATAAACTCATGCCCGAGTATGTCGCCCTTCTCCATCGTCGGTATAAAGCCGTTGTACAGGTGCAGGTCGGAGCCGCAGATGGCAGTAGAGCTAATCTTTACAATGGCATCGCGCGAGTTCAGGATTTTTGGGTCTGGTACCTCTTCCACCTGCACGCTGTTCTTGCCCATCCAACAGTTGGCCTTCATTCTAGCCCACCTTTTCATGCGGTCTTGGCTTGCGGAAATCACCCGTCGTTTGCAGACGCGGCCCTGGTTTGTTAGCTCACCGCTGCGGCACCATGGCCGGAGGTTGCGCCGGCCCGCCATGCTTCGCGCTGGCCTCCGATTGGATGACCTCGCCGGTCTCCAGTACTTCCTTGAATGCGCGCAAGTCATCCTCCACTTGCCGTCCAGGCTCCTCGCCGAGAAGCTTAGCGACCGTGGCGCCGATCGTACCGCCAGGTGGGTTGTACTGCAGCTCCACGTGAACCTCCGTGCCGCGCCCGCCTGGCGCGCGTACGAAGCGAACTGCCCCGGCGTTTTCCACCGCCGCTCCTGGGAGTGAGCGCCAGGCGATCAGCTCATTCGGCCGATCGGTAACGACCTCCGCGTCCCACTCGACCGTCATTCCCGCCGGAGCCTTCGCCTTCCAGTGGCTGCGTCTGTCGCCAGTGACTTGCACCGAGACGAGGTGACGCGCGAATCTAGGCAGGTTACGAAAATCATGCCAGAACCGGTAGACCTCTTCTTGAGGACGATTCACCGTTACGGACTTCTTCACTTCCTTGCCATGGTTGTTCGACATACGTGCATCTAGCCCGGCGACACGTCGCCTGTACTGGAGAGCACACATCACGTCCAGGATCGTCACTCCAACCACACTGGCAAGGGCCATTGTGACCCGGTCCCGCTCTGTTGTATCCGACGTGAGCTCCGCTCCCAACAGTGTCAGGTCCATCGCATCGCCCGCCACCCGTCCCCAGACCCAGCCTACGGGCATGGGTTGACCGAGGATTCCTGCGCCGGACGTGAGCTCGCGCACGCCGACCGAGCGCATGACGGTGCGGCTTCCCGAGGTATCCTCGACACCAATCATGCGCGAGAGACTGCGAGGCGCCGCAACCTGGGCGAGGCCGAGGCCGAGGCTAAACCATCCCAACCCATTTGCCAACCGATCTTCATCCATCTCGGACTCCTCGCTATGTGACCTGTACCCTTGAATGCCATCGAGCAGTGCAATCTGTTGCCGTGGGAGTTAGGAGAGTCGTACGCAGTCGGAGAGGTTTGTCCGGCCATCTTTGGCGGATTCTCACGCCTCCGGCAAATTCCGCCAATGAGTTAGCGGGACTTGCGGGCCTGCCTACTTTGATTGCCAGAGGAACATGTCGCGCTTCTATGTGTCAGCATGCACCTTCATTCTGGCCCGCACAGGCTCTGGCGCGTCACTATACCAATCGAGCACCTTCCCATGCGGGCCCACCGGTC
>JAQBPC010000032.1 GCA_028287725.1 Chloroflexota bacterium
GGGCCCTGGCGGGCTTGGAGCTCGATGAGGTCTATGGCGAGCTCGCGGCGTTGTTTGGCGCGCTGGCAGACCCGACACGCGCGAAGATCGTGCACGCATTGCTGCAAGCGGAGCTCTGCACCTGTGATCTGGCTGCCGTGGTGGGCATCAGCGAGTCTGGTACCTCGCAGCACCTGCGCGTGCTCCGCTCGCTGCGCCTGGTGAAATCGCGCCGGGCCGGGAAGTTCGTCTACTACAGCCTCGACGACGCGCATATCGCGCTGCTGGTGCGGATTGGCTTGACGCACCAGGGGCATGGGGAGTCACAAGGGCTGCTCGATATTGGCCCCACCGCGATTGGAGTCGCGCGCTGATGGCTCTAGAGCTTCTTCGTCGCCGTGTGAAGGGCGCGCCGTCGGTGCATGATCACGATCATGCTCACGTGGCGGGCAGCGCACACACACGGGAGCGGAGCAATGCCGGCAGCCACCAGCACGCACACGACCATGGGCATGGCGGTGGGCACCATCATCATGCCGTGTCGGGTAGTACCTTTCGCACTGCTTTCCTGCTCACCGTGCTCATTCTACTCGTCGAACTTGCCGGCGGGCTGGCGGCGCATTCCCTGGCGTTGCTTTCCGATGCCGGGCACGTACTGACTGACATCGTGGCGCTGGGACTGGCCTGGTTCGCGACGGCTCAGGCCGCGAGGCCGGCGGATGCGCGGAAAACGTACGGGTATCATCGCACCGGCATTCTGGCGGCGCTGGCCAATGCCGTCACGCTCATTGTCATCGTGCTGGCCATTGGCTTCGAGGCAATAGTACGGCTTCAGCACCCCCAGGCGGTGACGCCGTGGATTATGTTCGCCGCCGCCGCGGTGGGCATCGCCGTCAATCTCTACATTGCCTTTGGGCTCAGGAAAGAGGCCGGAGACAACCTGAATGTGCGCGCCGCGATGTTGCACGTGCTAAGCGACATTGCCGCTTCCGCGGGCGTTATCGTGGGCGGGCTGGTAATCCTTTTTACCGGCTGGTATGTGGTCGATCCGCTGATTTCGCTCTTGATTGCCCTGCTGATCGCGCGCGGCGCCTGGAATGTTCTCGGCGAGACGGTAGGTATCTTGATGGAGGCAACGCCACGGGGGCTCGACGTCTCGCGGCTTGCTCAGGATGTCGCGAGTTTGCCCGGTATTACCGGCGTGCACGACTTGCACGTTTGGTCCATTGCCGGCGGCATGAACGCACTCTCGGCGCACGTACTGGTGGATGAGAATTGCGCACTCTCGGCATGTGACAGCCTGTTGGCGCAAATCAATCAGCTGCTGGCGGAACGCTACGCGATTACCCATAGTACGATTCAATTTGAATACGACTGCTGCGGGCGCCACGGCGACCTGGATGTGTACTGCACACTGCCTCAGGACCACTTGCTGCGTGCCCATTGCGATCACGAACGGAGTGAGCGGCTGACGGAGCCGATGTCTCGCGTTACCGTAACACGGCGATAGCAACACGATAGGGCGGTGAGCAAATGCCAGGAGTGTCACAGCCCGTGACCGCGAGGTTCGCGGTAGGACCGGCGGGTACCGAGCGAGCCGCCGCGGTGCGTGCAGGGGTGAGCATCGAACGGATCACGATCCTCTGGATGGTGGTTGAGGCTGCCCTGGCCATCGGCGCCGGCATCCTGGCGCACAGCGTTCTCCTGACCGCGTTCGGCATCGACAGCGTGATCGAGCTGGTGACGGGCGGCGTACTGCTGTGGCGATTGCTGACCGAAGCAAACGCCGGGAGCCTCGAACGCGTGGAACGGGCCGAAAACCGTGCCGCCTGGATCACCGGGATCGGACTCGCGTTGCTTTGCCTGTACATCGTGGTAAGCGCGAGCGCCGCACTGGTATTGCGAACGGCGCCGGAGCGATCGTACGTAGGTATCGCCGTGGCCGTCGCCGCGGTGGTCGGCATGCCGGTGCTGGCTCGAAGGAAGCGCGCGATCGCCGAGCGCATCGGCAGCGCCGCCTTGCGTGGCGATGCGGCCTGCTCGATTACCTGCGCCTACATGGCCGGTACGCTTCTCGTCGGCCTGGCACTGAACGCGGTATTCGGCTGGTGGTGGGCAGACAGTTTGGCGGCTCTGGCCTTGTTGTACTGGCTGCAGGGCGAAGCGCGCGAAGCGCTGCGCGGGGCACGATCCGGAACAGGCGCATGTGCCTGCTGCGAGGACGGGTGCGAAGGGTAATGTAAGTCGGGCTTGTCCGGCTAGCGCGCCTTTTTGCGATGTTCTGAGGAGCGTTTGCGCGTGACGGGACGGCTCCGTCGCCCCGACCGTAGATCCGGACTTTGAGCACGCGCTACACGGCGACGTACGCCGTTGACCACCAAGAGCAGGCCGCCAATGGCTGCCACGGATCCACCGGCCAATTGCGGTGCTATCCCAGTTGACGATGTGCCATGTGCGGCGCCCTGCGCCGAGAGTACGTGCAATTGGGCGCTATCGAAGATGATCCATTTCCGTTGCGGCGGGTAGTAGTATTCGACATCGACCTTATACCAGCCGGCCTGCCGGTACCGATGCTGCACCGCGGGGCCACTAGCGCTCGCGCCGTCGCCGAACGTCCAGTGGAACGGCGTTTTGAGGGCTTTGGCCGAAAGCGCTTTGCGAATCTTTGCGATGTCCTCTTGCAGATGCACCTGCTTATTCACCGTGGTTGTACCGAGTGAGAAGGCAGCCCAGTACGCAAGATTATCTTTAGTGGCCTGGCCGTAGTTGAAGGTGACGAGCCGGCCATCCAGCGACAAGGAAGGGATGCCGTCGATGGAGCAGGCCTGGACGGCGGCCGCAGCGCCAAGCCAGACCGTGAGCAGAAGCAATGGGGTGAAACGAAGACGCCATGTACGCAGGAACGCGATCAATACTGGTCGATCCTTATCGGGCTGGCTCTCAGGGAATGTCAGCGGCATGTTCATCGCCGGTCGACGTAAACCCAGACAAGCGTGCCCTACCTCTCGCAACTCGTCAATAGGCCTATGCCCAAGGTCGCAACTTCGACTGCCACCGGCGAGCACGAGTTGACCGCGGCATGGTGATCCGCCTGTTCGCACCCGTGGAGCGCAAACGGAAGGGTCTTACTGGTACAGCATCCTGCAGAGTGCCTGCGTCTCCGGCTCCGGCTGGAGATCCAGCTCAGCTTTCAGGTCGCGGGCAAGGCGCCGATACACGCGAATAGCCTCGGCACGACGACCACTGTCGGTATGCAGGTGCATCAGCGCACGCGCCGCCACCTCGTGGCAGGAATCCGCGGCAAGAAGCGCGTGAAGATGGCGCGATGCCTCTTGCGAGGCGCCGGCCCGTGCACACAGGTCAGCGGCGTGTAGTAACACAGCCAGGCGCAGCTGCCGCAGCTCTTCGCGCCGGGACATCGCCCACTCCTCATAGCGGTCGTCCGGCAGATATTCGCCGCCGTAGAGGTCGAGGGCGGCACGACAGCTCGCTAGATCGTCGCCGGCTAGAGCGCGGTTCGCGTGCTCGACAAAGGCGTCGGCGTCAAGCCACTCGACAGGCGAGTCACCGTGGAGGGACGGCGCTAGCGTGAGCCAGTGGTCGACGAGGGGGATGTGCGTCTTGCCATCGCCGTCCACAAGCTTTCTCAACCAGTGGACGGCGACACGCAAGTTTCCGGCGCCGACTGCCGAACTGGCGCTCGGCCATAGCACATCAATGAGCTGTTCTTGATGCATTCGATGCCCAGGCGCGCAAAGCAGGCACTTGAACAGCACCGTGCCGCTTCGCCGCGCCCAGCACTCGGCAGGAATCTGCTCACGGCCACGCAAAACGCTGAAAGCGCCCAGGGTTCGCACCCGTAGCACTCGCGTATCCACGGTAGGGGTAGTGCCGCCATTATTCAGGGCGGACAACGCCTCGTAGGGGGAGCTTTTGCCGATGTAGCGGCTGTGCACCTGACCGTTCTCGCGCCAGTAGGCATACCAGTAGGGTCCGTGCCCTGGTTGCCCAGATCCGCAAGTTGGGCAGCCGGCTCTGCCGCAGCGCCGGTACTGCTGCGTATATGTCACGTGCG
>JAQBPC010000039.1 GCA_028287725.1 Chloroflexota bacterium
TCGATCCCAGCCATGTGGTGCAGTACGGTATTGCCACCAGCTGGGATGCTCCGCCAACCTTCCTATCAACCCTGTGGAGCTTCGGCGGAAATACGATCAGTGCCGACGGCAAGACGGCCCAATTCAATACTCCGGCCATGCGTGACGCCGTGAATTTCTGGGGCGACCTGATCTTCAAGTACCATGCCTGCAACAAGCCTGCCGGCTATGGTGCGAATGGAGCCTGGGGCGCCTACCAGAACAACGCCCTCGCCATGGTTCCCGACGGCAACTGGATGCGTTCGTGGTTCGCCGCGCATCCAAAGGTGGCCCGCAAGGCCAACTTCATGCCGAAATATGGGAAGACGCAGCAAGCGTGGATGTCCGGCCATGTGATCGCCGCGCCTGCCTCGCTGCCAAGCGAGAAGAAACCTGCGGTCTACAAATTCATGCACTGGCTCTCAAACCACGGCGTGCAGTGGACGGAGACGGCAGGGCATATCCCGGCCCGCGTCTCGCAGCGAACCAGCAGCAAGGTCATGAGCCTCTGGCCACAGCAGGTGTACGGCCCGGAGCTTGCCGCGATCGGCCATATCGAGCAGCCGAGCACCGTATTCTTTGACGTGCAGGATGCCTACGTCGCGGAAATCGACGCTGCTTGAAACGGCACCAAGTCTGTCAGTGCCGCCCTTGCCAGCGCGCAATCCCGCGTACAGAGGGCCCTAAGCGGGCAGTAGTCGCTGCACTCCGAGACCGGTAGATGACGGGCAGTCATCTACCGGTCCCAGGCGGAAATCCGCCGGCAGGCCGCTTGCCTGTGTTTCCTGCCGGCGGTCTCGATTCCAGCATTCGCACCAGGGAGAGCTCCATATGGCCGTAACGGTAATCGGAACCGCGCGAGGGAAGTCTACGCGCATAAAGCGAGTCCTACGCGTATTGCCGAACTATCTGTTCGTTCTGCCGTATCTGATCATTTTCGCCGTCCTGTCGGCTGGCCCACTGGGCTACACAGCATACATGAGCCTCTTCAAGCGCAGCCTGTTTGGCGATAATCCACCCTATGTCGGCCTGGACAACTATCGCAACCTGTGGAGCGACAGTCTCTGGCTCACTGTACTGCATAACACTGTTGAATTTGTGATTATCACGGTGCTTGGCATTACCGTCGTTTCCCTTGGCGCGGCGCTGCTGGTCAGGTCATTCCAGCGCGGGCAAACCATATTGCGCACAATTTTCTTCGCGCCGGCGGTCCTTTCGGTAGGCGTTGTGGCAATCATCTTCAACTGGCTTTACGCCCCAGATTCCGGCGCAATCAATTATATCCTGAGCTTGGTCGGTATCAATAAAGTCGGCTGGACCTCCGATCCAAATATCGTAATGCCGGCCCTCTCGTTTGCCACCATTTGGTGGAACTTCGGCTTCCCCATGGTGGTCTTCCTCTCAGGGTTGTTGGCCATCTCGCCCAGCCTCTACGAGGCGGCGGCGATCGACGGTGCGGGCCCGCTCGCGCGTTTTCGCACGATCACTCTCCCCTTGCTGCGGCCGACCATCCTCTTCGTAGTGGTAACACAGGTCATCGCCCAGTTTCAGGTGTTCGGCCAATCCAACTTCATTTCAAACGGTGGACCCGGCGATTCCTCCCGCACGATCATTATGTTTCTGCAAGACACTGTCTGGCGACATTTCAAATACGGCTATGGGGCGGCGGTGGCGATCACGCTGGCCCTGATTATGGCGGCAATAACGGCAATCCAATTCTTTTTGCTCGGCCGCGACGTAACGGAGGCATGAGGGGATGGCTACAAGCTCCATTGCAATTGCCCGGCATGCTCGTCAACCACTCAGCGTCAAACGCCTGGGGCTCTGGATCCTGGCCGTAGTAACAGTCATCCTGGTGTTGCTACCCCTTGCGTACATGGCATCCGCGTCGATTACGCCCGAAAGCATGGTAGAAATCTGGCCGCTGCTGCCGTGGCCAAAACGGCTTAGCTCCGAGAACTTCAACTACCTGGTCAAAGCATCGGATGTCTTCATTGGGCGCTGGTACATAAACTCCATCCTGATCAGCGGCGCCGTGACGGCGTTGGTTGTGGCGATTTCCGCGATCACGGCGTACGGTTTTGCCCGCTTGCAGTTCCCTGGCCGCGACTTCCTTTTTTACATCTGCCTGTCAACTCTGATGGTGCCATTTCAGGCAACCTTGCTGCCGATCTACTTGATGATGCGGAATACCCAGCTGTTGAACACCTACTGGGCCGTCATCCTGCCACCTTTGGCGAGTGTGTTCGGCACGTTCTTGCTGCGCCAATTCTTCCTGGCGTTTCCGCGCGAGCTTGAGGAGGCGGCCATCTGCGACGGTGCAGGCAAATTTACCGTGTTCTGGCGCATCCTGCTGCCCAACTCGTCGTCCGCGCTCACCGCCGTGGCAATTATCACCTTCCTCACCGTGTGGAATGACGTGTTCTGGCCGCTCATCGCGCTCAGCGACCCGCAGATGTATACGCTGCCGATCGGCCTGTCACTGCTCAATCAAGAGTATTACGGCACACCTGGGCCGGGAGTCGGCATGGCAGCCGGTGTCCTCGGCTCGGTGCCAATACTCATATTCTTTTTCATCTTCCAGCGACGAATCGTCGAAGGCATCGCCTTGACGGGTCTCAAAGGCTAACTTGCCCGCACTGGGCGAAGGAGAACCAATGGCCGGCATCCTGGACACGCTCCACCCACGACCGCAGTTGGCGCGCCAAAATTGGCTCGATCTGCGCGGCGCCTGGGGCTTCAGCCACGACGACGAGGGACGCGGCAGTGACGAAGGCTGGCAGCTACAGCCCGAGCGATTTGACCGCACCATACTCGTGCCGTTCCCCCCGGAGTCGAAGGCAAGCGGCATCGGAGAAACCGGCTACCATCCGCGCGTCTGGTATCGCCGCGAATTCACGTTGCCGGCGCCGCAGCACGGCCAGCGGGTGCTGCTGCACTTTGGCGCAGTGGACTATCGCGCCGACGTCTGGGTAGATGGCCAACACGTGGCGTTCCATGAAGGTGGCCACACGCCTTTCTCCGCCGATATCACCGCTGCACTGCGGCCGGGTCAAGTACATACCCTGGTAGTACGAGCGGAGGACGACCCGCAAGACATCGCGCAGCCGCGCGGCAAGCAGGACTGGCGCCCGGAACCACATGCTATCTGGTATCACCGTACAACCGGGATCTGGCAGCCGGTCTGGATTGAGGTCCTCGGCGCCGCTCAAATCGTCGATATTCGCTGGACGCCGGACCTGACGCGAAACGTGCTCGGCTTAACTGTGTCCCTCAAGCGGGGCGGCGATGCGAGGGTGCGCGCGCGTATTCAACTTAGCCTGCACGGAACTCAGTTCGCCGACGACCTCTGCCTGGTGCCTGGCACGAGCCTGCACAGGGAGTTTGCCGTCGATCACGCCACGCTCGGCCTG
>JAQBPC010000046.1 GCA_028287725.1 Chloroflexota bacterium
GCCGCCCAGGGCAATATGCGCCAATGAGTCTTCCAGCGCCGGCAGGCCGTCTCCGAAGAGAGCCGAGCAGCGAATCTCCTTCTCCGGCTTCCACTCCCCGATAAAGGGCGATTCGTCTTCAGACATCACTCCGTTATCGACAAGGTCCCACTTGTTCCGTACCAGAATGACGGGAGCGTGACTTGCCGCGGCACGAATTTCCGCCACGGCATTGGCGTCCTCTATTGTGATCGAGGCGCCTGCGTCGATAACCAGCATGACGATATCGGCCGCCGCTAGCGCAGCGCGACTTCTTTCCACTCCGATACGCTCCACCATATCGTCGGTCTCGGTGAGGCCGGCCGTGTCTATGAGGTACATTGGCAAACCGTGGACGTCTGCCGCCTCCTCGAGCGTGTCGCGCGTGGTGCCGGCAACCGGAGTCACGATAGCGCGATCGCGACGCAACAAGGCATTGAGCAGACTGGATTTGCCCACATTGGGTTTGCCAACCAGCACAACGCGAATGCCGTCGCGCAAGACCGCACCGTGCGAAGCGCGCTGAAGGAGCTCTTCAATGGTACGTCGAACCTCCGCGATCGTACTGGCCAAGCTTGTGGCCGCGGCTTCCGGTAAGCCCTCTTCGACGAAGTCGATAGTCGCCTCTAAATAGGCAAGCGTACCCGTGATCGCTCCAATGCTTGGCTCGAGTCGATTCGCTAACGCGCCGGTTACGCCCTGCGCGGCGACCTGTGCCGCCGTGGCTGTCCGCGCCCGCACGAGATCCACCACCGCTTCAGCCTGCGCAAGGTCCATTCTGCCGTTCAGGAAGGCCCGCAGCGTGAATTCGCCGCGGTTTGCCAGGCGTGCGCCGCCCGCAAGGCAGCAGCTGAGCACGCGTTGCAGCACGACGGGACTACCGTGGCACTGCAGCTCGACGACGTCCTCGCCCGTGTATGAGTGAGGGCCGCGCATAAAGCACAGAAGGGCCTCGTCGATTATCGAGCCCGACGTGGAGTCCCGTAGCTGGCCGTGCACGACCCGATGCGAGTGAATGGTGGCGTTCGCGCGCGAAGGCTGGAATATCTGTCGAGCAATAGAGAGTGCATCGAACCCGCTCAGGCGCACGATGCCGACGCCACCCTCGCCGGGTGGCGTTGCGATTGCGGCAATCGTCGGCTCAGATGTGGGCATACTCCAGGAGACGTCTTTCGGCTTGATCGCGCGTGGGAATACCATCCGTACCGTGCTGCTCTACGTGGAATGAGGCCACGACCGCGGCGAAGCGTGCCGATTCCACGGCACGTCCGGTCTCGTAATATCGGACCATAAAAGCGGCGGAGAAGACATCTCCAGCCCCGTTCGCATCCACCTCGTGCACTGGGAATGCCGGGATGCGGGTGGCGTTTTCGCCCTCGAAGAGCGTCGCCCCGTGTCGCCCATCCGTGAGCACGACGATTCTGTGGGTCTTCCGATACAGGTCGATTATCGCGCGTTGGTCGCCAATGTCCTCTTCGCTGAGAAAACTTACTTCTATTGGCGGCGCCCACGCAAGCATCTGGTCAGGGTCCAATGGGTGGACATGCCCATCTTCGCCCCACTTCCGCAGCCAACCTTGTACGGAGGCTCCACGCAATGAGCCTTGGAACGCGGCCAGCAAATCGTGGTCAATCTCCTGGACCAGCGGGCCGAAATGCACGAGCGGCAGCGTACGCCAGTGCTTGGGCACATGCTCGGCACGCAACGTGCAGGCCACGTTGGTGATGTACTGTTCGCGAACGTCGCCTACGAATTCGTGTCGAAACGTGCACCAGTCGGGCGAGGGCACGTTCGTGACGTCGACGTCCGGTGGGAGCACCTTCGAGATTTCGCCATCGGGAATACTTGTAAGGACATGCACTTTCGCCCCAAGCCTCAGAGCGGTAATTGCCCCAAACAGTGCTGTGCCGCCCCACTCTCGGCCGTTAGGCGTGTGATCGACCGTGATATGTCCAACAACGAGGTACGGAACTTGGGCTCCGCTCACCGCGCGCCTTGGCGAGGCGCTATCACCACGCACCGATTTGGCTCTTCGCCTACGCTATTGGTGACTACCCACGGACTATTCTGCAGCGTCATATGTACGACGCGTCGCTCATTTGCCGGCATAGGGTCCAACACAATCTCATGGTGGCTTTGCCGCACACGAGACGCCTGGCGACTCGCCAGAGAACGTAGCGTCTCCTCGCGGCGAAGCCGATAGTGCTCGACGTCGACGATCACCTTACTCCACCGGTTCACCCGACGGCCGACAATCGCATTCACCAGGTACTGCAGGGACGTCAGCGTATCGCCATGTCGGCCAATGAGAAGACCAAGATCTTCGCCCGTGACGTCAATGACAACCGGGTTGCCCGCACTACGCACGGTGGCGCTCGCATCAATTCCCATCCGGAGCATCAGCTCGCGAACGACCTCAACGGCCACCTCCGCGACGGCATCCGGGTCGGAATCTTGACCATCTGGTTGAGCGTCTTCGAGCTCATCGCTCTCAGAGCTCGCTAGTTGGGCAGCAGGCTGCAGTGGCTGCACAGACACTGGTGCGTCTTGCCGTGCCTCCGCAGCCTGCTTGCGCGCTCGAGAAATGAGCGGGGATTGCTCAACATCAAGATCAAGGTCATCGACCCGATCGCTTGACTGCACGGGTGGGCGAGCAGCCGGCCTTGCCGGCTCCGACACGCGGCGAGACAGGATTGTCTTGGGCATGGCGAGAATGCGCGCATTCTCGCCACCCATTCCGAGGAAACCCTTGCTGCCTTCGCTGATAACCGTGACGTCGATCTCGTCGCGCGATAAGCCCAGCCGCTGCTCGGCTTCGGCAATGGCCTCCGCCACGGTCTTGGCACTGACGGTGATACTCTGGCTACCCCGCTCGTTGGTCACTTCTTCGCTCCTTTAGCGCTGGGTCTCCGTCGCGAGGCCCCTCGCCCGTGTCGCTGTGCGTATCGGTCCATTTTAGTGGCGCGATCCGATGACGTTTCGACGTCAGCCACCTCTGACGTGGCCGCTACAGTGTCACGATCCTGGCTTGATGACCGCTGACCGCGCCCGTTCTGGGCCGCCGAATCTTGCGGGGCAAGTAACCGTGCAAGGAATCCACCCTCGGACGGCGCCACTTTGGCAACCGTTGCCGCCGTTGCGCCATCAGCGTACGGCACGGATAACGGAGAGGTCCAGAGCGAGCCCCAACCGCCGATAAAGAACTGCAGAATCATCATGATAATGTTTGACGTAACCCAGTACACGGCAAGACCCGACGGGTAGTTCCAGGCAAACACCACGATCATCAGCGGTAGGAACTGCATGATCTGATTCATTTGCCGCTGCTGCGGGTCGTTCGTCGGATTCAGCATCATCCGCTGCTGAATCCACTGGGTGATACCGGCCACGATCGGCAAGATATGCGTCGGATCCGGGTTACCTAGACCGTGTGAGAGCCACAGAAAGTCGGCCCGATACCATGCCGCATGCGCGATTCGCAAGGTCGGTTCGGATAAATTTTTGAGCACGAGGAACAACGACCACAAAATCGGCAGCTGAATCAACGGGAGGAGACAGCCCAGGGCAGGATTATGGTTGTGCTCCTTATAGAGCGCCATCGTCTCCTTGGTCAGGGCCTCGCGGTCCTTTCCGTGCCTCTTTTGTAGTTCCTTGATCTTCGGGCTAAGCGCCATCATCTTCTTCGACGCGCGGATCTGCGCCACATACAGTGGCGCGAGCGCGAGCCGGATGATGATGGTGAACAGGATAATCGCCACACCATAGTTTTTGGTGAATTCGGTCAGTGCGACGATTAACCAGTACAGCGGTCTTTGAAAGACCAGAAAGATGTCCACCGAGATATACTCCTACTGCTGGTGCCGGCCTACTATGGCACCGGATCGTAGCCTCCCTCGCACCAGGGATGGCAGCGCGTAACGCGCTTTATAGTCAACCGCAGACCTGCAACAGCTCCGTACCGGCTTATCGCTTCTTCGCTGTACGCCGAACACGTAGGATAGTACCGGCAGGACGTTGCAAGCAGCGGACTGAGTAACCCTCGATAGAGTCGCACACAGCCTATTAATACTCGCTTCATCGAGTTGCTTCTTCACGCGGAATTCGTCCGTCCCAGCAGGCGAGCATTCGTCAGTTGTCGCCGCACGACTTCGTCGACGGCGCTAGATGATTTGCCCACCAGGGAAGGACGGCTGATAATTACAATGTCATATCCAGTAGGGATTGACGGCAGATATGCGCGTACCACCTCGCGGAGCACACGCTTAACGCGATTACGAGTATGGGCCTTGCCAACACGCTTACTCACTGTGAAGCCAACCCGCGTCACCGATCCTCCAGTTGAAACCGCGGTAAGCACCAGCCAAGGATGCGACCAGGCTCGGCCCTCTCTGCGCACGCGTGCGAAGTCGCCTGCACGACACAGTCGATGCTCACGTGACAACATCGGACCGGCCCTAGATCGTTAGCCGATGGCGCCCCTTTAGCCTGCGGGCCTTGAGCACTCGCCTACCGTTTGCAGTTGCCATGCGGGCACGAAAACCGTGCTTGCGCCGTCGTTTTATTTTCTTCGGTTGCCACGTTCGCTTCATGGAGTGATAATCTCCCTCTCTAACGGTCAAGTATAGCAAAGGGCCGGGTTCACGGCCTTCAAGATTATAGCGTTTTGGTCCGGCTCTCGGGCAAACGACAACCTAGCAAATCGGCCAAAGCGCCAATATAGGCGAATCGAAGCGGGTTAGCGTCCCTGGCAGTACGTATCACCACCAGGTCGAGTAACGCTCCTCAGCCCATGGGTCGCCCCGCATGTGATAGCCGTTTTGCTCCCAGAATCCAGGCACGTCATTGCTCAGGAATTCCAGGCCCCGTACCCACTTCACACTCTTCCAGAAATAGAGATGTGGCACGACGAGCCGAATCGGCCAACCGTGCTCGGGGCTCAGCTCCATGCCGTCATGTCGGAAGGCAAATAGATTGTCCTCCCGGTCGAAATCGCTCAGCGCGAGATTGGCGGTAAAGCCATGTTCGGCATGAATCAGCACATGGGTCGCCTCGGGCTTTACGTTTACACGCGCGAGGACATCCCGTACCGCAATGCCTTCCCAGGTGTTATCGAGCTTCGACCAGCGTGTCACACAGTGGATGTCATTGAAGCGAGTTGTATGGGGCAGCGCCTGGAACTCATCCCACGTCAGCTGAACCGGCTTTTCAACCAAACCAGTCAGCGTAAAGTTCCATGTAGCCAGATCTACGTCGGGAATCGAACCGTAGTGCAAGACCGGCCATTTGACCGTAAGCTGCTGGCCGGGTGGGATGCGCGCGGCAACTTCCGGTGAAAGTTGTCCGCGGCTAATCAGCGCCATCCGTGTTCTCCTCAAATAGTCTCGACCGGTGACGGCCAATCTCTACCTACTTCAAGATAGCATGGTTGGCGGGTTTGCCCTAGACACACTACGCTAGAGGGCGCGACCTCGGCGATTGCTTCCAGCTTCCGTCGCCGGCGCCCAAAGCGCTCGCAAACTGTGGTCTTACGGCAAGGATCTGACGAAATATATAACCAAATTATTGGGCGCATTGCGCCTAATTCGACCGTTCACCACTCTAAGTAGGCCTAACGTATTTGAATCGCACATTGTAAGGGACAAACGAATGGCTGAATCTGCTGTCGCAACCGCGCCCTCGACCGCGCGCCGCCCGGCCGATATAGCGCTCGACGGTGACTACTTGTGGGTTGCCGGCCTGGTGGCCTCGGCAGTATTGTTCTATGTCGTCTCGGGCACGCTGCTGAGCCTCGCACTGCTCGCGGCTCTGGCGGTGTTGTGCTGGCAGCGGACGTCGCTCGCCATAATTCTCATTCCTTTGGCAGTACCCCTGTACATGCTGCCGAAGACACTGCACACGACCCGGCAGTTGAGCTTCTCGCTTGGCGAAATCGTTATCGTGCTGTTGGCGGCGATCGTCTTCGCTCAGCAGGTGCTCTCGGCCCCTCGCCGGCCCGCCCAGACGTCGCTCGTTCGGCATTTCATACCAGAGTCGCCGTTCCTCTGGCAGGCTGCGCTGTTTCTCGTCGCCGCGACGCTGGCAACTGCCGCGGCGCAATTTCACACGGTCGCCTTGCGCGAATACCGGGAAGTGGTGCTGGAGCCACTGCTGTACTACTGGCTCATTTTGCAACGCGTGAAGGGACCGAGCGGGGCCGCGCTACTGGCTCTGGCAGTCGCGCTCGCAGGCACCGTGGTCAGCGTTTTGGGCGTGGTCCAGATCTACTTCCGCCCAGCCGGCATGGCATTTGCTCAGTTTCCCACGCCGCAACACTTCGTGCAGGCCGTCTATGACAGTCAGAATAACCTTAGCCTCCTCATCGACCGTGCACTCCCAGTCGCGCTGGCGCTGGCCCTGATGCCCGGCTGGGTTGCGTTGTTCGTGCACGGTCGCACTGCCGCTGCTACTCAGCGCGCGACACGACTCGCGCAGGTCGGCCTGCTGCTGTTCGCCGCCTTGATGGCATACATTCTCTACCGAACCGGGTCACGCGGCGGCGAGGCGGCAACGGTATTCTGCGTAGCAATCGTACTGGTAGTCTGGCGATGGAAATTTGTCGCGGCGCAATTGCGACGGCCCCTGGCCGTGGCAGCGGCCGCTGTGGTGGTAGTGGCGATCGGCTTCATTGGCCGCCATCGAATATCTTCGTTCGTATCGGGCCACGGCTACTCTAATCTTGCACATCAGTCCGTATGGGAGAGTGCGCTGCGTATGCTGCGCGATCATCCGATCTTTGGCGTCGGGCCGGATAACTTCCTCTATTACTATTCGGACTCGCAGCAATGTGCGCCCGGC
>JAQBPC010000055.1 GCA_028287725.1 Chloroflexota bacterium
GTACCGCGGGCAGGGACTCGGCGGCTCCCAGGAGGTGAGCGGCCCGCCTTGATTGTCCCCGCGCCGCCGCGACCTCGGCCAATCCCGACATCGCAATGGCGATACCGTCTGTGCGACCGATATCCCGCCACAGGCCGAGGCTCTCGGCGAGCAGACGCTGAGCCTGCGCGTCGTCTCCCCATGCAAGCCAGGCCCTCCCCGCCTCAACAAGGAACTGCGCCAGAAAATAGAGGGTGCCCGCGGCGCGCATGAGCGGCAGGCCCTCCGCGAAGTGCGCGACGGCCGTCGCGTTGTCACCCTGCGCCATGGCGGCGACACCCAGCGCGCTCAGCGCGACGGCCCGGCCCAAGGTGTCGTCCCCTGCCTCGGTGAAGAGCGCGAGGCTGTTCTCGGCGAGCCTCTGCGACTCGGCGAAGTCGCCGCCCATTGTGGCGGCTTTGGACAGATAGTACAGTGTGTACGCTTCCTCCCAGTTCTGCCCCGCCGCATGGAGCGCGATGCGGCTCTCTTCGAGTAAGGTACGTGCGGCCTGAGCGTCGCCCTGGCTTATGCGGACTATGCCGAGCAGCGCATGCGCATTGGCCAACTGGGACCCATCCCCGCGTACCGTGGCGGTGGCGAGTGCGGCCTCGGCCCAGCGATCGGCGGCGGCGAGGTCGCCCTGCGCCCATGCCAGGAGACCCGCGCCATACTCGGCTGTTCCGCGCGCCATCGAGCGGTCGTCCGGCTTGCCACGCGCCAGCACCGTCTCCAGCCACGCGCGCCCCTCCTGTATCTGCCCGCGATACAGCCAATGCCAGGCCAGGGTGCCGGCCAGAGCGCCGGCAATGCGTAGCCGCAATTCGCCGCGCAAGGGCATCGTGCCGCAACCTTTCGCCCTCTCGGCCGGCTGCTCATCGTCGGCAATTCCCCAGGTGAGCGCAGCGCGGAGATTTGCGTCTTCGCTGTGCAAGCGCTCGAGCCACCGCCCGCGATCCGGCCGGAGAAAGTGCGGCACGGCCGCTTCAGCCAGGGTCAGGAAGTAGGTAGCATGACGCCGGCGCAGGGCCTCGTCCTCGCCGGCTGCTGCCGACTGCTCCGCTGCGAACTCGCGGATGGTCTCTAACAGGGCAAAGCGGGGTTCCCCCGCCACATCCTCCGTCCGGTAGACCAGGCTCTTATCAGCCAGAGAGGTAACGCCGTCCAGCGCATTGCCGACTATATCATCCCCCATTTGGGACGACGAAGTGGGATCATGACCCAGGCACACCTCCGCCACCGCATACAGCGTGAAGCCGCCGACGAAGACGCTGAGCGCGCGGAACAGCGTCTTCCCTCCTTCGTCGAGGAGGTCGTAACTCCAGGCGATGGTGTCGCGAAGCGTCCGTTGCCGTGCCGGCAGGTCTCGTTGGCCGTGCGTCAGAAGCGGCAGGCGCTGCCCCAAAAGCGCAAGCAGCGCTTCAGGCGACAGCGTGACCAGACGCGCCGCGGCCAGCTCCAGGGCCAGCGGCAAGCCATCGAGCCGGCGGCAGATGTCCGCAACCGCCGTCGCGTTCTCGTCTGTGAGTTCAAAGGCGGGCCGCAGCTCGCGCGCTCGCTCGACGAACAGAGCGACGGAGGCGATGCGCGCAAGGGTTCGGAGCGGGGGCGGTGGACCGGAATCCGGCAAGGCAAGGGGTGGAACGGGGACGACACGTTCCTCGCGCACGCGCAGCGCTTCGCGGCTGGTAGTCAGGATCTTGAGCCGCGGGGCCGCGTCCAGGGCACGGGTCGCAAAGGGCGCCGCGGATATAAGCTGCTCGACGTTGTCCAGCAGCAGCAACAGCTGTCGCGGGCGAAGATACTCGAGCAGGGCCTCGTCCAGCGGCCGGCCCGCGGCCTCGGGAATTCCGAGAGCCTGGGCGATCATCGCAGGCAACCGTGACGGATCGGTGAGCGTTGCCAGGGAGATGAAGGCGACGCCGTGGGCAAACCGCGGTGCGACGGCGGCGGCGACCTGCACGGCAAGGCGGGTCTTGCCGACGCCGCCCGGCCCCGTCAGCGTCACCAGGCCCACATTCTCGCGTAGCAGGAGCGCGCGCGTCGCGCCAACCTCCCGCGCACGGCCGAACAGCACGCCACGTTGCACGGGCAGCGGCGCGAGGAGCTCGGAGGCGGGTGTCAGGGTCTGCGGCGGGCCCGCGAAACGCTCCGCCAGCAGCAGCGCCAGGTCGTTGGCAATGAGCTCGCGCAGCTCGGCCGCCGTCGCGAATTTCTGGTAGGAGGTGACGCCGTCATCGCGAATGTGGTCGATCAGCGCCTGCATGCGGGGCTCCCGCTGCGGCGAGGGCGTCTTAATGTATATGAGGCGTGGTCTGTTACCGCTGGTTCTGTACTCGTCTTCGAGACCTGACACGTCCAAGTCGGGAGCGACCCAGCCGTAGTGCTGCCAGTAGATCCCGAGGAAGATGTCGCTCTGCGCCAGGTAGGCGCGGTAGAGGTCGCGCGGGGGATGTGCGCGGGCGCCTGCTTCGAACAGCACCGGGGTCAGCCGGAGTTGCTCCACGGCTTCCTTTGCCGCGGCGCGTTCGGGGGCCAACTCCTCCAGAGTCGAGCTGATGAACACGCGTAAGCGTTGGTCGGGCGTGCGGATCGCGGCTGGTGCGGACAATGGTCCGGCCACCCGACCCACCGGCGGTGATGCCGCCACGGGGACTCGCCCGCCGTCTTGCCGCCCATCTGCGTCGACATCGGCATCTTCCTGCATGATGGTCATCCGATCGTTGTCATCGTCATGCTTCAGAGACGGTCAGGCCAGGGGAAAGGGCTAGAGCGGCTTCCCAGCATCCTCGCTCGCGTGCATGCGCGCATGGTCGGGTCAGGGTCGACGTCGCGCCGCTAATGGCGTTGTCCCCGTCGCCTATCAAACATGATCATAGCCATCAACCCGCTATGATGGCGCCAGCGGTCGCTCGGGCAAGACGCGCTGAGCAGCTGGCCCGGGCGGGGCGGGGCTGGCGGTCGAGACATCTTTGGACGGTCGGGTCGGTCGACTGGCTACGGAGCAGCTGAACG
>JAQBPC010000008.1 GCA_028287725.1 Chloroflexota bacterium
AAGCGACGACGGCACAGTCACATACTCCGCATACGTACCGTCGCGCAGCCTGCCAAGGGTTTCGCCGCTGACAAACACGCGGTCGCCAGGACGCGCATCCCCCCATGCGCCGCGGACCACCGCCCCCGCGCCATCGACACCGAGGATATGCGGCAGCGCCTTGCCAATCGGCACGCGCCCTTCGCGCAGCAGCAGGTCGATGCGGTTGACGGCGGCGGCACGCAGCCGGATTAACAGCTCGTTCCGGCCCGGCTCAGGTGTAGGCGCCTCTTCATATTGCAACACCTCCGGCCCACCGATGCCGTGCATGCGTACTGCCCGCATAGCTCTCCTGATTATTATGTAGTGTTTATCTCAGTGTACCAGGGTCGTCTCCCGATACGATTCCAGGATGTCGCTCTACGAGATCTCCGACAAATGCGAGACGTCGTTGACGATGATGATTTCCGCTTCGGCAGACTCGTAGCTCAATTCACCGTCGCTCGGCTCCGTGAAGTTCACCCGGCTGATGCCACAATTGTTCATGCGAAACCAAACGGAGTGTTGAGCGGGAACATGCAAAAGTGATCGCAACAAATAATTGGCAAATGCACCATGGGTAGCTACGGCAACGCAATCGTCGGGAGCGTGGCGCGCGCGCAGCGCCTGCATGGCCGCGGCTCCGCGCTCAAGGGCAGATTCGTACGTCTCGCCGCCATGGTCCCAACCGTCAGCCTCGACAGAATGCGGGAATACAGCCTTGGGAAAGTTTCTCAGCAGCTCTTCTCGACCGAATCCGCGATGCAGGTTCTGGCGATGCTCTTGTAGCTCAGGCCAGACCTCGACATGCTCAATGCCCGCTGCTTCGGCGATCGCCGTCCCGGTTGCCAGGGCCCGAATGAGCGGGCTGCTGAGGACATGTGTAATCCCGCAATCCGCAAGCCGAGCGGCGGTCTCGCGGGCCTGCTGTTGCCCTAGAGGGGTGAGCTCTCCGTCTGGCACGTCGTCGGTACTGATATTGCCGGTCGATTGACCATGCCGAACAATGTAAAGGTGCATCTAGTACAGTGCCTTTCTCCCAGTTAAAACGTGATTATTCGAGCTTCGCCGCTGGCCAACTTCATTTCCACTACGTGCTCACGTTCGACGAGCGGCGGCGACAGCTTAATATGCACCGTTTGCTCGTCGCCGGCGCACACGAAGATGGTCAGTCCGGAGCTGCGGCGCAAGCCGATCACGTATGCATCGGACTCGATCTGGTCGGTGACATCTTGATCAAAGAGCTCGATATAGGCGTCACTCTGGACATCCAGCGTGCTGTACAGAATGCCGTTGTACATAAAGAGGCTGTAGAGCTCCCCGGCATACGGAAACTTCCGAACTGCCACCCAATGCCAGGAGTCAGGCAGGTTTGGTTGTACGATCAATCGATCGAGGTTTGGGCGGAAACCAACCAACCCATCCATGGCCAGCCACAGGTAGGTTGGCGCAACCCAGGGACTAAGCGCCATACCGCTGCTCTCGAACGTTGCGCCGTTCAGCCGCTCAGGGAACTGACCAGGCACAACGTTCTTGAACGCGATAGGCTCCGGCGTCTCACACATGCGGTACACATTGCGCATCGCTTCGACGACGAGCTCAGGGCGGTGGGTGCGGGCTGCATAACCAACCCAGGCAGTAAGGTTCGGCCACACGCCACCGAGCAGCTGCAGACTGCGCTCCGGATCGTAGTTCGGCTGGCCCGGCGCGACGGTCCGCACACCGTATTCCGTCCAGAACTGGGGCCCGGAGAGGAGATCCAGGACCCGCACCTTCAGCTCCTCGGTAGAAACGCCAAACAGCACCGGGAAGATCATGTCGCCGGTCAAGTCGTGATGGCGCACACCGCTGTTGTCTATGTTTAGCAGGTACACGCCCGTCTTTTCGGAGACGAGCTGCTGATTGATGTTGTCTCGCAGTTTCAGTGCGGCCTGCAGGAATCGCTCCGAGTCCTCGGTCTCACCGAGCGCCTCGGCACACCGACTCGCCAGGCGCAAGGCCATGTAGCACTCTGCGTTTATCTCCGTGACGGCGCCACTAAGCTGGTAGCCAGGTATTACATTTCGCCAGGAGCAAATACCCCACAAGTTACTCTCTTCGCTTGTGCACCAGATGAGGCCATCGCGCTCCTGCGCGATAATCCAGTAGGCCGCGTTCCGCACCGTCTCATACATTGCCTCAAGATAGGCGCGGTCTTTTGTCAATCCGTAGTGGTGGTGTACGGCGAATATGTACAGCGGCGTGTCGTCATTTATATTGAGCCCGTAGTTACTGATGTAGGGTGGATTGCTGGACGCGAGAATATACTCGGTAAGCTCTCCCCCGGGCTCAATGCCGTGCTCGCGCACCACCTCCAACGAACCGCGGCTGAATTCCGGAACGAAGTAATCGCAGCCAACGGTAAACCAGGCGACATCGCGCACCACCAAGATGTCTTGAGGCGGATCGTTTGTGAATCCGAGACCAATGGGGAACCGCCGTTGATCGCGGATCATATTGACCTTGGACCACTTGATTGCCCGATTGAGCATGGGATCCGGCGTTGCGACGTCGCACTTGGCAATCATGGCGCCGAACTCTACTTCGGTTTGCTCAAATATCTCTCGGAATTGCATGGCGCGTTCAAAGCGCGCCTCGGCTTCCTCAAGTCCGGCGCCTGAAATGAGCAGGAGGAAGCAGACTTCGCGTTCCTCGCCTGCTGCAAGGCCGACCTCGTACACCAGGTTTGTTGTGCGATCGCTGAAGCGATGGTCCATGAGTCGCGCGGAGCAACCCAGCAGCCGCACTTCATCCTCGTGCCCAAGGGTCCTGGTAACGACTACGTCGCCCTTGAGCTCGGATCGAACGCGCTTCTCCAACTGGATGGGCTCGGGCATTTTCACATATTCAGCGCCGACGAAGAGCGGGTAGTGAATGCCAACCTCGATTAAGAGATTTGTGGGCTCATCCAGTGTGTTATGGGCCTTGACCATTGTGTACACACACGAATCATCTTCCGTCCCATACGGGGTGAAAAAGGTCTTTGTC
>JAQBPC010000097.1 GCA_028287725.1 Chloroflexota bacterium
CCGGCAAGATGCAGTTCGTCTCCTTCGCCGCGGTGCAGCCGGGTAACTTCTTCCTGGCGTGTCTGGTACCCGGACACATCCAGGCCGGCATGTGGGATAACTTCATCGTTTCCGCCACGGCCAAGGCGCCGTCGTTGCAAATCAAGTAAGGGCAGGCGTCAAGACGCGTCCTCGCAGGCTGGCGCACGATGTAGCCAAGCTCCGCCAGCCTGGCGATGGTGACCGCACTCGTCGACCTGGATCCCAAGCAACTGATCATCGACAACGACGACACCCATGGAACGGACTACGCTCGGGCGGCAGCGGCAGGAGCTGCCCAAATAAACGTTCATGCCAGGGAGGGTCGAGCCGAGAGATGCAGACCATACAGTTGAATGAACTGACGATCCCTGAGACAGACGTGATTTACGCCTGGCAGGCGGAGCCTTGCCGCGATCTGGGCACGGCGCTGGTGTGCGCCGCGCCACATCCGCACCTCGGCTTCCTTAGTGAAGAGACCGACGTTCGCGAGGCCGCAAGGATCATGCAGCGGGAGCACCGCGGCGGCAAGGTGATGGCGCAGCAGCAGCCATCCAGCGGGATGGAAAGGAGAAGAGGGAAGTGGATATCGTGAGCACGCTCCGGGTGAACAGGACGGAGCGCCCGTTTACCGCAGATACCCGCACAACACTGCTCGACGCCCTGCGCGAGCAACTCGACCTGACCGGCACGAAGAAAGGCTGCGACCAGGGGGCGTGCGGGGCCTGCACCGTACTGCTCGACGGCAAGCGCGTGCTGTCGTGTCTTTCGCTGGCGGCGCAGTGCGAGGGCCGGGAGGTGACGACCATCGAGGGCTTGGCGCGGGACGGGAAGCTGCATCCGGTGCAGGCGGCGTTCATCCGGCACGATGGCTTTCAGTGCGGCTACTGCACGCCGGGCCAGATCATGTCGGCGGTCGCCCTGTTGAAGGAGGGGCGGGCGGGGTCCGACGAGGAGATCCGCGAGTTCATGAGCGGCAATCTGTGCCGTTGCGGGGCGTATCCGAACATCGTCGCGGCGATCCGCGAAGTCGCAAGATTGGGGAGCGAGTCACAATGAATGCGTTCGAGTACGTGCGCCCAGACGATGTGGCCGGTGCCGTGACGATGGTGAGTAGAGATCCACATGCGTCCTACCTCGCCGGCGGCACGACCCTGCTTGACTTGGTGCTGAAGGACGGCGTGGTCGAGCTGGGGCGGGTGGTCGACATCACCCGCCTGCCGCTGCGCGGGATCAGCCGCGGTGACGACACGCTCCGCGTCGGGGCGCTGACCACGATGGAGGAGCTGGCCGCCGACCCGACCGTCACCGAGCGGTTGCCGTTCGTCCGCGAGGCACTGCTGCTGGGCGCCTCGCCGCAGCTGCGCAACATGGCGACTGTCGGTGGAAACATTCTGCAGCGCACGCGCTGCCGCTACTTCCGCGACCCGACCGTGGCGGCGTGCAATAAGCGCGCGCCGGGGTCGGGATGCGCGGCGGTCACCGGCGTGGCACGCATGCATGCGATCCTCGGGGCCCGCGCAGCGTGCATCGCCCTCCACGCGTCCGACCTCTGCGTGCCACTGGTCGCGCTCGATGCCGTCGTGCACATCCAGGGGGTCGGTGGGAAGCGCAGCGTGCCGCTGACCGAGTTCTACGTCCTGCCGGGCGATCGGCCGGACATCGAGAACGTGCTCCAGCACGGCGAGCTGATCACAGAGGTGGAAGTGCCGCTGCTGCCGGTCAATGCGCGGTCGGGCTACCTGAAGGTGCGCGACCGCGCCTCGTACGAGTTCGCGCTCACCTCCGCGGCCGCGGCGCTGCTGATCGAGGACGGCACGATCGCCAGGGCGCGCCTCGCGCTCGGCGGTGTCGGGACGATCCCCAGGCGCGCGCGTGAGGCCGAGGAGCTACTCAACGGCGCACCCGCCGTCAACCAAACGTTCCGAGCGGCGGCGGAAGTCGCGCTTCGCGATCCATTCACTGTGTCCGGCACCGCGTTCAAGGTCGAGCTTGCCAAGCGCACAATCGTCCGAATCCTGCAGACCGTATCGGGGGTACAGTCATGACTGTTGTCACTGCTAACAAGCTGCTCGGCGATCCCGTCGATCGGGTCGACGGTCCGCTCAAGGTGACCGGCGCCGCTCCCTATCCGTCGGATGTCACCTATCCAGGCCTGGTGCACGCAGTATTGGTGCAGTCCACGATCGCCGCTGGAACGATCCGCAGTATCGATGCCGCGGATGCGGAGGCCGCGCCGGGGGTGCTGGCGGTGATCACGCACGAGAACGCGCCGGCTCTCGCGGAAGGGCCGATGACGCCGCTCCTCGGCCCCGCGCCCCCATCCCCACTCAAGGATAACCGCATCCTGCATCACGGCCAGCACGTGGCCATCGTGGTGGCGGAGACGCTCGAGCAGGCAACCGCGGCGGCGCGGCTCGTCAGGATCGACTACGAGGAGACGGCTCCGGTACTGGGGATCGACAATCCTGAAGCGGCGGTTCTGCGCAATCCCTGGGGGCTGGAGACGCAGCGCGGCGATGCCGCCGCCGCGCTCGCTTCCGCCGAGGTAGTTTACGACGAGACGTTCGCCATCGCGGCGGGAACCAACAACCCGCTAGGGCTGTTCGCCACCGTGGCCCGCTGGGAAGGTGACCGGCTTATCGTCCATGAATCAACTCAGTGGCCGACGATGGCGCGCCAGACCCTCGCCACCGTCTTCAACGTGCCGGAGAACGACGTACAGGTGCTCGTTCCGTACCTGGGAGGCGGGTTCGGGGCCGGACTCCGCACCTGGCCACACGCGATCTTGACTGCGCTGGCGGCGCGGCTCGTGGATCGCCCGGTCAAGCTGGTGCTGACCCGACCACAGATGTTCACCTCTGTCGGTCACCGGGCAGAGACGACGCAGCGCCTGCGGCTCGGCGCCACGCGTGCGGGCCGGCTAGTTGCCATCGATCACGTGGGCACCTCGACGCTCGGGGCCGAGGCCGCCAATATGGAGTTCATCTCCATAGAAACGGGCGCCGCCTATGCCTGTCCGAATGTCGCGACGCACGACCGGCAGGTGCGGCTGAACATTCCGAGCCCTGGTTGGATGCGCGGCCCAGGCAGCGAAGGCAACTTCGCGATCGAGTCGGCGCTCGACGAGCTGTCCTACACACTGGGCATCGACCCGCTCGAGCTGCGGCTGCGCAACTACGCCGAGGTTCACCCGCAGTCGGGCCTGCCGTGGTCGAGCAAGGCTCTGCGCGAGTGCTATCGCGTCGGCGCCGAACGATTCGGCTGGACAAGGCGCACCCCCGAGATCGGATCGATGCGCGAGGGCAATTGGCTGGTCGGCTACGGCATGGCCGGAGTCACATTCGGGGGTGCCCAGCTACCATGTCAGGTCAGGGTCTCGATCCGCCGAGACGGCAGCGCCCACGTGCGGAGCGCGGCCACCGACATCGGAACCGGCACCTACACGGTCGCGACGCAACTTGCGGCCGAGTTGCTCGGCCTCGACATTGGCCAGGTACGCGTCGAGATCGGTGACAGCGACTTAGCACCCGCACCGCCGTCCGGCGGCTCGAGCCTGGCGACGTCGCTGGGCGGCGCGATCCGCGATGCCGCCGGCAACCTGCTGCGGGCCTTTCTCAACGTCCTCGCCGAGGATCACCGGTCGCCGCTACAGGGCAGGCGTCGGGACGACGTTACCGCCGCGGACGGCCGCATTCACCTTGTCGACGATCCCTCGGTCGGTGAGACCTACAGCGACATCCTGGCCCGCCACGAACTGGATGAGCTGGCCGCGGACGGCGAAATCAACCCACAGGCAGACGGCGCAGGCATGGCGCCGTCCGGCCCGTTCGCCGCACGGTTCGCGGAAGTGCGTATCGACGCAGAACTCGGGCTGCTGCGCGTCGCGCGGATCGTGTCGGCCGTCGACGCGGGCCGCATCCTCAACGAGAAGCTGGCGCGCAGCCAGATCATCGGAGCCACCGTGATGGGCATCGGGATGACGATGCTCGAGGAGACCATCTTCGACCCCGGCAGCGGCCGCATCGCCAACGCGACGTTCGGCGACTACCTGATTCCGGTCAATGCGGACGTGCCCGACCTCGACGTCGTCTTCGTCGGCGAGCCGGATAGGTTCAGCCCGATCGGCAGCAAGGGTCTCGGCGAGGTAGGGATCGTCGGCGTGTCGGCCGCCATCGCCAACGCGGTGTACCACGCCACCGGCCGGCGCATCCGGTCGCTGCCGATCACCATCGACCAGTTGTTGTAGCCGGAGGAAGGCCCCCGCGCGAACGAGTGTACTATCTCGACAAGCTGGGGGCCACGAGTTCGAGCCGATTAACGCCGAGTTGGTTCACAGGTGTTACGAAACGCCTCAATTCCCTGGGCTTCGACGTTGCGCGTACGCCTCGTCTCGCATCGTATGTGGCCGTGACTGTGACATTTTCGTAGGAATTCAGGTTAGCTCCTGTACCAACTGCGGGCGTTCCAGGTTTCACCAGAGATCGGACCCGGCAGGTAGTTGCCGCAGTCGTAGAGGTTAGCCGGATCGTAGAGCCACGTCGACGTGCCGGACGGCGCTGCCCGTGCTTCAGGTAGTCGCCGTAGGAAGCACAGGACTGTCCGCTTGGGACCAGGGCGCCCAGGGTGCTATGCGATCGACCCCGGTGACGGCCCAGCAGGCCACCTGGTGGGCATCGCCCTGTAAATGCGGGCGTTGTTCGGAGCACACGGCCTTGGCGATGGGGCAGCGGGTGTGGAAGCGGCAGCCGCTGGGCGGCGCCGCGGGGCTGGGTACATCGCCTTGCAGGACGATTCGCTGCCGCTGCCGCTCCACCTCGGGATCCGGTACCGGGATGGCGGAGAGCAAGGCGCGGGTGTAGGGGTGCAACGGGCCGATGAAGATGTCCTCTCCGGGCCCTATCTCCACGACTTCGCCAAGGTACATCACGGCAATGCGGTCGCTGATGTGACGCACGACACTAAGGTTGTGGGCGATGAACAGGTAGGTAAGGTTGAATTCGTTTTGCAGCTGCTCCAGAAGATTGAGTATCTGGGCCTGGATCGACACGTCCAGTGCGCTGACCGGCTCATCGCAGACCACGAAGTCGGGGCGTAGCGCCAGGGCACGCGCGATGCCGATGCGCTGGCGCTGGCCGCCACTGAACTGATGGGGATAGCGATTCATGTGGTAGTCGCTCAACCCCACCGTTTTGAGCAGCTGGCGCACCGAGTCTAGCCGGGCACGGCGGTCGCTACGCCTGTAATTCTTGAGCGGCTCACCGACGATTTCGGCTACGGTCATCCGTCCGTTGAGCGAGCTATAGGGATCCTGAAAGATCATCTGCATGCGCTGCCGCATGGGGCGGAGGCGATCCCCGGACAGGGCGGTCAGCTCCTGCCCATCCAGAAATACCTTGCCGCCGGTTGGCTTGATAAGTTGCAGGATCGCTCGGCTTAGCGTGGACTTCCCGCACCCCGATTCGCCCACCAGGCCAAGGGTCTCGCCTCGGCGGATCTGCAGCTTGACGCCATCGACCGCTTGCACCGCGCCGCTTTGCCGGCCCAGAAAGCCACCGCGTACTGGGAAGTGGACTTTGAGATCTTGAATATCCACCAGCACGTCGGCGCGCGCCGCCTGCTCACCAACACCGGACCACGCGCGATCTTCGGCAATGCCCATGGTCTATCCGGACCTCCTGGCTTCCAAGTGTGGTGGGTTGGTTGCCCAGCATGCCGCGAGGTGCGTGGAACTGCCCTGCACCATCTCCAGTGGGGGCATTTCGTGTACACAGCGCTCCAACACCCGCGGGCAGCGGGGCGCGAAGGGGCAACCCTGGGGTGGGTGCAGCATGTCG
>JAQBPC010000015.1 GCA_028287725.1 Chloroflexota bacterium
TCATGTGCCAATCGGTTACTCATACTTGATTCTCCCTTGTGGAGCGGAGACGGCACGGACTTGGGGAGACCTGGTGCCGGCCTATAGATCTTGGAGATGTCATCAAGGTATATCGGGAGTCGGTCTCGACTCTGGCTCAGTATACCCTCGCCTGTCGGAAGTGCCACGACTTCGTCCGCATGCGTGCTAGCCCTCGGATTCGACGGACGGCCCTCCCCCGGTCTCGAGCTGTGCCGCTGGGCCTCCATGCCGATCTGCGGCCGGTGAGTCCCTAGGTCAAGATGTTTACGGCCCGCGCCGCAACGAGGGCGACCGTGATAAGGGAGGCCAGCGCTTGAAGCATCATCAGTGTCTTCGCCATTGGCGTCAGTGGCATGGTATCTGTCGGGCTGAACGCGGTGGCGTTCGTGAATGCGACAAACAGGTAGTCCAGGAAGGCTGGGGACCATCGCTCGGTGGTGCATTCGGGAGTGACCATCTGGGGAAAAAGGAAATCCGGCTGGCGATGTCCGGGCATGCTCCGGTCGTCCGGACCACCGCGATCCAGCTCCCAGTACCAGAGCGCAAAGACGATGATGTTCGTGAGCCAAATTTCAAACGCCGCGATCAGAATGTTCGTTCCTACGATCTTTCCGCCGTTAATCAGCCGATCAATGAGTAATACGAGCGATGCGACGTTGGCGATGTTAATGATGGCGATCAAGGCGATCGCCGCCCACCGTTGCCATCGTGTCTCGTTGACGCGGCGGTGCGGAGCAACTATCGACAACGGTATGATCAGGATTGCCTCGAGTATCGGCAATGCGATCGGTGGACCGAAGATGAACCTGCTGGGGAGCGCAAGATACAGGAAAATTGCCGCGATGACCGCGACGGTGGCCGGCCACCGAGGCTCGTTCCGGGCGACGGTACCCCAAGCTGTAGTATCTCTCTTTTGCATAGCCATATGAGGCTGTGTCCCCTTTACCATTACGATAACAGGGACCGTGCTACCGTGGTCCTCGAGACCCATGTGACTGAGACGGGCAACTGGTATGTTGAACCCTGCAGGTGCACCGAGCAGTTGACTATACTACCCTTCCGGCGGTAAGCCGCTGATTAGACGTGCTGGCTCTAAGCGTTGGAGGGCCCAATGATCGTCGCAACGACCGAGCGGATAGCAGGTCATCGAGTGGTCAACGTGCTGGGTGAGGTGGCGGGTGTGGTCGTACGAAGTCGTGGACTCGGCGGCAACGTGGTGGCCGGACTTCGCTCGCTTGGAGGTGGCGAGATTATCGAATATACGAAGTTGCTGGAGGACGCGCGGCGGCATGCCATCGACCGTATGGTAGAGAATGCGCAAGCGCGCGGTGCGAACGCAATCGTGATGATGCGATTTGATTCATCGTCGGCAGGCAAGACGATGAGCGAGATTGCTGCATTCGGCACGGCCGTCGTCATTCAACCCGAGGGGTAGCTCGCAAATGCTTCGCGCCGCGGCAGTCATCTATGGCCTCGTGCTGCTGGCCGGCGCCGGACTTCTTATCTACGCCCACGCGGCCTTGGTGTTGGCCGGGTATTTGGTGGTGAACGGCTTGCTCATAGCAGGATCGATCCTGTTCGAGCGAAGTGGGTATCAACCACGCCTGAACCGGGCGCACGGCTCTTGGCAGCCTACAGGAGAACGCTTCATCGATCCGGAATCCAAGCATCTCATTGAGGTGCGGTACAACCCGAAGACCGGCGAGCGTGATTACGTCGACACGGAATCAAAGTCGCGCAATTAACGCGCGGGGATCTTGGCAAATTCCGCGAAGGCCAGCTTCCTGGAGTAGTCGGCGCGGCATAGCCCGAATGATAATTTCGCGGCTGGGTTATCCCGTATCAGGAACCAGCAGACCATGCCGACGTTGCCGGCGTCCTTACTTGCTTGAAACAGCGTGCGAAGATTGGCCGCCTGCACCTCCGGCGCCAAAGGCGGAGATTGCCAACCTGCCTCGGTAATGTCGATAGGCTTCTTCTCCATGCCGGGTACCGCGCGCTGAATAAACGTCAGCGCAGTGCGTAGGTTCTTGGGGTTGAGCACACCGCTATGGTCGAGATAAATGTGGAGACCGATGGCCTCGAGCTGACCAATGGTAGCCCGTTCCAGCCGGGACGCGACGGCTTGAAGGTAGCCTGCTCCGGCGCTATCGGGAGTGAGATCACCACCAATATTGTGGCAAAATACCCCGCCAGACATTATTCTCGCATCCTGTCTCGTACCCTTTATCTGCTGAATTACCCTGGTGAGCAGTCCCGCGTATATCGAAGGGTAGATAAACGTCGAGCCGCTGTACTCAGTGGGTGACGGATGCCGAGTCCAGGCGTTCGGCTCATTCCAGATCTCCCAGAGAGGGATACCCTGGAAGGCCCGCGCCAGCTGAGTTGCCGCCTCTACATAGCGATCGACGAAGGGGTTGGTCCCCGTGCCGCCATTCTCGGCGTTGTTCGCATTCCAGTCGACCTGGCGTGGGCCCGCCACAATTTGGTGGCTAAGCAGGCCGATCACGGCAATACCTAACCCCTGAAGCCGGCTCACGATTCCGGCGTAGCGGTCGAGTAGCGCCTGATCCCAGGCAGGATTCGGACCCAATCGTAGCTCGAGCCGAACTACCTGTGCGCCTAACTCCCTGAGCGCATCGAGATCACGCTGACCAAATATGACGGTTCGCGTGTCATTACTCAGCACCTGCTCGAGTGCGATCCCTTTGTTCATTGCTGACTCCGATGGGTGACAAATCGTGACCACTTCTACATCAACACCAGGATGATGAGCCGGCAGTTTCCTGGACTTGAAGAGTACGTTCACGGTAGCACGGCGGCGGCTAATGCCTCCCAGGGTGCATTAGGGGGTGCTGGTCCTTGGCTAGCTAGAACGCGGAGGACACGGACTGCGCTGGCCGGCCGCCGTGACGCTGGGGGCTCCGGACGCCGTGCGCTGCGGCCGTGGACGCGGTGCCACGGGCAGGGTACGTCGTGGCGCGTCCATTCCCGCAA
>JAQBPC010000147.1 GCA_028287725.1 Chloroflexota bacterium
CGTGCAGGCGAATCCACCCACCACTGCCAGCTATTCCACGTATCCAGGCTATAGGGGGCGGGCGTGTAGTTGTGCACGCGGGTTGACGCGGCGGCGAGGTCATACGGGCTGTACAGCCACACGGCAGGCGCGTCGTCGCGCAGCAACTGCTGCATCTGACTGATAATCCCGGCACGACGCGCGGGGTCGACCATCGTTACTTCCTGCCCCGCGAGGCGGTCGAACGCCGGATTGCTGTAACCACCGTAGTTGGTGCCGAATGGGTAGACGAAGTGCGTGCCGAACGACGACGTATCGTCAGGATCCAGAGAATTGTTGAATACGTACTCCGCGAGATCGAACTGCCCATGCTGCAGTTTGCTCAAGAATGCCTCGGGCGGGTAGTTCTGAATCACCAACTGGATGCCCAGGCGCTCGTAATCAGCCAACGCCTGCGCCTCGTCCTGCTGTCGCCAGGGATTGTTGGAAGTGGTCGAGTACGTCAGGCTCAGAACGGTTTTGCCCTTGTGCCGCAAGCCATCCACGCCCTTGCGCCAGCCGGCCGCGTCGAGCAGCCTCCCGGCCTTACCCGGATCGTATGGATACGGTGCGACGCTGCTGGCGAACACAGTAGAGGTTAGCGGCTGGTCGCTGCCAATCAACGACGCCATCCCATGCCAGGCAGTGCGTATCTCGGCCGCGCGATTCAAGCCATATTGAAGCGCCTGGCGCACCCGCACGTCCTGGAGGACTGGGCGGCGCATGTTAATCAGCGCGGCCTCCCAGTTGGCGTCTTTTAGTGGAAGCGTAGTCACGCCCTTCATGCGCTGCAGGGCGTCAAAGTTTGTGATCGGCAGCAGCCACGCGGCATCAATGGCGTGCGTGCGCAATGACTGTAAAATGTTCGATACGCTCGGCATGACGCGGAACACGATTGACTTGAGATACGGATATCCCTGCGATGCCTGGTAGTAGTGAGGGTTCCGCACAACGGTGACGCTTTCGCCCGAGCGAACTTCTTTCAGGGTGAACGGGCCGCTGCTCACCTTCGGCAGTGTGGCAGCGCCACTCTTCCCCAACGATGCGGGCTTGATGCCTCGAAGGGTGTGCGACGGCAACGGTTGCAATGCATCAGTCCAGTCCGACAGGAACGGCGCATACGGCTGTACCAGCAAGAACGTGATAGTCAGGCCGTCACGGCTGATTGCCGAGCCGCCGATGCGGTCGATACCGAGGGTCGAGTAGGGTTCGGGCGAGACCTTGCTGTTTACCCAGAGCCGCCACGAGAAGTCGATGTCGCGCGCAGTCAGCGGCGCGCCGTCCGACCACCGTAAGCCACGGCGGAGATGGATCGTATAGGTGCGTCCGTCAGGAGAGATGCCCCCGTTCTTCACCGTAGGGATCACGCTCGCCAGACCCGGCTGCATGTCGCCATGGCTATCCGAATAAAATAGCGGGGCAAAGAGGGTTTGCTGCACCAAGAGGGTGTACAGACGGCCACTGAAGTTCGGCAGCAATTGATCTGGTTGCTCCTGAATACCCTCCACCAGCGTCCCACCGCGGACGGGGACAGTTGCCGCCGACACGGCGTGGTGGTGGCGGACTACGAAGTTGGCCGCGCCCACCGGCCCGAGCGAGCCACCCAGCACAGCAATCAGAGCCAAGCTGAGCACAAACGCGCGTGCCAGCACGAACGGTTTTACCAAATTATCTTCCTCCGAACCAGTTCAAAGCCAACTGGCAGTGTAGGCGAGGGGAACATAAGCGTCAATGAACGAAGCGACGTCCTATCGAGCTTTCGACGGCGTGGTCATGCTATAACACCGATCATGACCACGCTCAACGATGGATAAAGGAGTCGCTTCGTGGATATCGAAAGAGACACGGAAGCCGCCCGTGCCCAGTATGGCCGGCAGGCTGCCCAGTACACGGCCAGCGCGAGCCACGCGGCCGGACCCGATCTGGCCCGATTGCTGGAGTTGCTGGCGCTCAGCGGCGAGGAAACAGTGCTCGACGTGGCAACGGGCACCGGCCACACGGCTTTGGCCATCTCCGCGTACGCACGATCGGTCATCGGAGTGGATCCAACGCCGGAAATGCTGGCCGAGGCGGAGAAACTGGCATCGTCGCGGGGAATTACGAACGTGCGTTTCGTGCTGGGTCAGGCCGAACGCCTCCCCTTCGACGACGCATCGTTCGACGTAGTGACGGTTCGGCGCGCGCCACATCATTTCCAGAGTATCCCCCAGGCCCTTGGCGAGATGCATCGCGTGCTCAAAGCAGGTGGGAAGCTTGGTTTGATAGACCAGCTCACGGCACGCGAGCCCAGCGGTGTTGAACTACTGGAGCGCTTCGAGAAGTGGCGCGATCCAAGTCATGTGCGCGCGCTCAATGTGCCTGAATGGCGCGAAGCGCTCGCCGAAGCGGGTTTCGCCGTCCTCCATGTGGAAGTCGACGAAGAGCGGCGCACGCTGCGCAGCTACTTCGACATTGCCGGCACGGCACAGCCGGATCGGGACGGGATCGTAGCCATGCTGCACGCCGCCGACCAAAGCGCCTTACAGTCATTTGGCTATAGCTCAGAGCCTGGTCCTGAAGGAAGCTTCCTCAAAGAGCGAGTCATCATACTCGCGTCGCGCACGTAGGGCTTCGGGACGCGGAAAGGGCATTGCGGAGGCGCCCCGTGTGGCCGCGCGGCCGCGCTGGACAAAGGCCGCGACTGTCGGTGCCGAGAGCTGCAACTCAGGCGATCGAAAGGCGCAGCTTGATTGCGGCGCGCGGTTCGTTCGGAAACCGTACGAACGGGCCGTAACCACTGCGGTAGACTGAGAGTACGGACCACCGTCCCACGGATACCCGTGGATAGGAACGCGGCATGCTCGAGATGGTCTCATGGTCGATAGACTCACCACCGTGCA
>JAQBPC010000204.1 GCA_028287725.1 Chloroflexota bacterium
ATCGCGGAACACCACGGGCGGCGTGCGACTATGCAGATATGTCAGCACGTCGCAAACTTGACGGCCCCACTCCATAACGGTCGCCGGCAATAACACGCCGTTTGCGCGCCGGAGCTGGTCGAGCAGCGTGGTGCCCTCCACATACTCCATAACCAAATAGTGCCGGCCATCCTCGGCGAAATAAGACCGCACATCCGGCAGATTTGGATGGCTGAGCGTCACGAGCATCCGTGCTTCTTGAGTAAAGCGGGCGACCGCGGCCTCACGCTCGCCGTCACCGGAAAACTGCTCTATCAGCTCCTTGACCGCGACCGGACGATCAAATAGCTGCGTGTCTTCTGCAAGGTACACCGCTCCTGCGCCACCCTGACCGAGCAATGACACCAGCCGGTAACGCCCGGCAAGCACGTTCCCTAGACCCAATGAGTCACCAACAGCCACGCCGCCTCCAACCCCCAACCACACTCTGGCGCTAGTATACGAGAAATGTCCATAAAACTTGCAGTGTGGCAGTCTATGGTTACCACATCATTCCTATTGATTAGAGTGTGGTGGCATGCCTATACTGGCGATACACGCTAGAGCCCGAAGTGACGGTCCGTTTGGTGGTCCGCGGCGGGTCCGACTGCGTGGCTCGCAAGGTTAAGTCTTCTTTCGTGAAATGCTACACCAAATTCCCGCCTAGGAGACGATGAGCAGCAGCCCCCGCATACCTGAGTCTGATCCGTACGCGGTCTTGGGTGTAACGCCGGACATGCCGTTCATTGAGGTACGCGCTGTGCATCGCCGGCTCGTGCGTGAACTGCATCCGGACGTTAACCCAAGCGCGCGCGAGCGGTTTGATGCCGTGCAGGCAGCATTCGAGCTCCTGCGGGCACGCCATACCCCGATCAAGAAGGGCGTTGCCGACCAAACGCCCGCCGCCGGCCCCACGCGGCAGGAGCCGCAGGTTGCGCCTGCCGAGCCGGCGCCTTCCGACGCCAAGCAAGAGCCGCGCGTTGAAGCAGCCTCGCGAGGCCGGCAGCCCGCGGCGGATCAGAGGCCAAGCACGGAAGCCTCCGGGGTCAAGTCCGCCCTCGACATTACGGTGATACCTGGGCGAGAGCGGTTGCTAGTGCAGCCCCGCGCCCAGATGCTCTATGTATTGCTCGATCTCAACCTGAGTGAGGAAGTTGGCAGCAGCACCCAGCCGCTCAACCTGTCATTGGTGCTCGATCACAGCAGCTCCATGCAGCGTGACGACAAGCTGCAAAAGCTAAAGGAGGCGGTCGCACGAATCATCGACATGATGAGTCCGCTCGATAACCTCTCGATTGTCACCTTTGGCGACCGCTCCACGGTGCTCTTGCCAAGCTCGCCGCTTGGCACGAAGCGTGCGGCGAAGGAAGCGCTGGACGCGATACGGTGCCGGGGTGGAACTGAAATCTCAACAGGCCTGCGCGCGGGCCTGCAGGAGCTCCAGACGCATTCGACCAGTCTCATTTCACAGATGATTGTGCTAACGGACGGTCAGACGTATGGCGATGAAAGCATCTGCCTGGAGTTGGCCACGCAGGCCGGGGAGCGCCAGGTGCAAATCACCGCGCTCGGCCTCGGAGACGATTGGAACAATGTGCTCCTCGACGAGCTAGCAGCGCGTACGGGCGGCCAGGCTGATTACGTGCAGAATGCCGAGCAACTGGGCCGAGTCTTCGAGGACCAGTTACGCACGCTGCAGCTCACTGCATTGCGGAATATGCAGATGACCGTCAATCCCGATCCATCGTGCAGGCTCCTGCGCGCTACGTGGGTCTCGCCGGGCATTAAGGTCCTGCCGGTTCCCAGCGAGACTCCGCCCGCCGCCCAGCCGGTACATCTGGAGCTTGGCCGCATCAGCACCGATCGCGAGTATCGGCTGCTGTTGGAGTTCGTGATTGCCCCGCATGCGGCCGGGCCGCTCAATGTTGGCGATATCGTGTTCTCATATGATGTCCCCTCAATGGGCCGTGAGAGCGAGATGTGTTCCAGCACAGTCACCACCACCTTTGTCGACAAGTGGGACAGCGAGCCTCCAGTTAACACCCGCGTCCACGACGCGCTGCGCAAAATCACCGCGCATCGACTTCAGGAACAAGCGCTTCAAGCCATCCAGGAAGGCCAAAACCAGAAAGGCACGGCGAGCCTGCGTACGGCCGCCCAGCACCTTGAGGCCGCTGGATCCCCGGAGCTCGCCAAGCTCGCCCGCGATGAGGCCGATCGCGTGGAGCGGCATGGCCAGGCGCTTGCGGGTAACATGAAGCGCATAATCTACGGCACACGCAGCCTGGCCTAGTTGGCAGCTGCGAGGGGGACCACCATGATCGAACGCGAGGTTAAAATCCGTGTATCGGATCTTGCGGCGCTACGTCCGCGGCTCGAAGCGATGGGCGCCACGCGGACCGGCGAAGAACACGAGATTAATCACATTCTGGATACTGCTGACGGGTCGCTACAGCGCCGCAGCGAGGTGCTTCGTGTGCGAAGGGCCGGAAAGAGTACCTTCACCTGGAAGGGTATCGCCGCGGACCAAGACCCGTACGGGCACAAGGCGCGTGAGGAGCTGGAAGTCGAGATAGTCGCGGACGGCGCTGAAACCCTGCTGGCTATTCTTGGCAAACTTGGCTACAACGAGGTAATTCGCTACACGAAGCACCGCGAAACGTGGCGCTGGCAGAGCGTGGAGATTGCGCTCGACCGCCTGGATTTTGGCAACTTTATCGAGATAGAAGGCGAAGCGGCTATTATCCAGGACGCGCTGCATCGCCTTCAGCTGGACGGTGAGCCAATCGAGCAACACAGCTACCCCGAGCTTCAGCGCGTGATGCAGCTGGAGCGTGAACGGGCACAGTAGTGCCCCGCTGTGCCGCCGGGATGCGGTCGCCGGCTTCGTCGGATCAGAAATTTTACACGCCCTTAATCAGCGCTTCACCTGTGTTTCACCAAGGTGTGGTACGCTCGGTGTATCGTCGGGACATCGTGCGATGCGTGTTACGCCTGGAGTCCAACACGAGCAAGTAACGGAGAGCATGTTGCGTCAGCATCGCTTCGGTCGGGCCGATTTGCATATGCATACCTGCTATTCGGATGGACGCCCATCCGTGCGCGCCGTGCTGGATCACGTAGCACGCCGAACCGCGCTGCAGGTCATTGCGATTACCGACCACGATACGATCGATGGCGCGCTTGCTGCTCAAGAGCTCCAACATGAGTACCCATTCGAGATAATCGTCGGCGAAGAAGTGTCCAGTCGTGAAGGGCACATCCTTGCCTTGTTTATCAGCCGGCGCGTTCCACCGCGCATGAGTGCGGCCGAGACCGTTGCCGCCATCCATGAACAAGGTGGCATAGCAATTGCCGCTCATCCGTTTATCACCTCGTTTGGCGACCCCGTACAGGGGATAGGGAAAAAGTTCGACTCCATGCCATTTGATGCGGTTGAGGTGGAAAACTCCACACCGTTCATGTACCTGGCCAACTTGCGCGCCCGCCGGCACAACCGCCAAGGTGTGCGTTTGCCGGAAGTGGGTAACTCGGACGGGCATATCGTCGAGGCGATCGGAAAGGGTTACACCCGCTTTCCCGGTTCGACCGCTGCCGATCTTCGCCGGGGATTGTCCAGGGTGAGACGACGGCCCACGCGTCC
>JAQBPC010000240.1 GCA_028287725.1 Chloroflexota bacterium
AACGCGGCCCCAGTTTGGATCAGCGCCGAATACTGCCGTCTTCACAAGTGCGGACGCCGATATCGAGCGGGCGATTTGACGCGCATCGCTCCCGGAATGCGCTCCAGTCACCCGGATTTCGATCAGGCAGTGCGCGCCTTCGCCATCTCGCACGATCTCCTTGGCAAGCGTTGTGCAGACGTCGAGCAGTGCCCTGGAAAATAGCTCAGCCCCGGCCGTACCTTCGCCGATCAGCGTTCCGCCTGCCGCGCCATTCGCCAATACTAAGACGGCATCATTGGTCGATGTATCACCATCAATACTGATCATGTTGAATGTGAGGTCGACCGCGGACTTGAGCGACGAATGCAGGAATTGAGGTTCCACCTGAGCATCCGTGGTTATCACGCCAAGAAGTGTTGCCATGTTGGGATGGATCATGCCCGAGCCCTTGGCAGCGCCGCCGATTCGAACGTTTACGCCGCCTATCTCGCGCTCCACCGCATAGACCTTCTGGCGCGTGTCTGTGGTCATGATTGCGTGGGCGAAATCCAGCCCTGCGTCTGCGGATGGCTCTAACCGGTCGATGCCATGGAGGATCTTTGGCATTGGAAGGGGCACGCCGATAACGCCGGTGGACAGCACAAGCACGTCATCGTCGGAGAGGCCGAATCGCTGAGCAACCGCGGCGCTCATATCCCGCGCATCCTGAAGACCTTGCGGCCCAGTACAGGCGTTTGCATTGCCACTGTTCGCCACCACTGCAGTGGCGCGACCATTGTTAGCGCGCTCCCGACTGAGTATTACGGGCGCGGCGGCGGCCCGGTTTTGCGTGAATACCGCCGCGACGTTTGCCGGACGATCGGACAGCACGACGGTGAGGTCCGGCTTGGTTGAACCCTCCTTGATGCCACATTGCACGGCCGCGGCTGCGAAGCCTTGTGCCGCAGTAACTCCCTGTTCGATACCATGTTCGCCCACGTTATGCCGTCTCCTCGCCGTGACGCTCAACGCACCACCCTTGGTGCTACGAAAATGAACAGGACCCCGTGGAACCTCCCGGGATCAATGTCTCGCGGAGTGCTGTGTAGAAAGCCTAAGGGAATACAACAGACCGATCCAGGCCCAGGGTCTCTGGAAAGCCGAACATGAGATTGGCGTTTTGGATTGCTTGACCGGCCGCGCCCTTCACGAGGTTGTCGATGGCGCCGAGCACGATCATATGTGAGCCGCGAGCACTCACCGTCGGATGGATGAGGCAGAGATTTGTGCCGGAAGTCCATTTTGTAGACGGCGAACTGTCAAGAATTCTTACGAATGGTTCATTCCTGTATCTCTCACGATAGAGTTCGAGCAGCTCCTGGCTTGTGACAGGCCGTGTCAGGCGGGCATAGCACGTCACAAGCATGCCTCGGGTCATCGGAATGAGATGCGGCGTGAAGATAATCTCAACCGGCGAGCCGGCAACCGCACTGAGCTCCTGCTCGATCTCCGGCGTGTGGCGGTGGCCACTCAATCCATATGCCGAGACAGACTCATTGACCTCGCTAAAATGCGTTCCCAGGGAAAGGCCGCGTCCCGCACCACTCACGCCGGATTTGGCATCGATCGTGATAAATGGCTCAATCAGCCCCGCTTCGAGCACGGGAGCGATGGACAGAATCGAAGCAGTGGGGTAACAACCAGGATTGCCAACCAGCCCCGCAGTGGCCACTTCACTGCGCCGCCATTCTGGAAGACCGTACACTGCGGACGCTAGCATCTCCGGAGCCGGATGTTCCCCATACCAGGTGGCATAGGTAGATGCGTCACGTAACCTGAAATCAGCACTTATGTCGACTACTTTGCTGCCCGCCGTACGCAGCGGCACGATCGCTGCCGCGGCTGCTCCGTGCGGTAATGCACACAGCACGAGATCCACGGCCGGCACTGCTGTCTCAATCCGTAGGTCCCTGCTGGAGGACCAAAGCGGCAAGACATCACTGAGCATTCGGCCCGCATCCGCTCGCCCGCTTACAGCCACGAGCTTGAATTCGGGGTGGTCACTAAGAAGTAGGCCTGCGGAGAGCCCCGCGTATCCCGTTATGTTTTGAATTGCGACGTCAACCATTGCTACCCCACTTGAATGGAATCATTATACGTGTTTATGAATGTCTATGCAGTAACACTACAACCGCGAAAGTTCGATTGCGTCTCGGGACGCACTCTGCTATAGTTACCGATGGGTTTAGAGATGACAAGGCGGCATTGCGCCTTCAATCAGCTATCAGACGTGCAGGTCCAACCTGGCACGCACATGTGGGGAGCCATTCGTGCCCAATACTAAGTCAGCCATCAAGCGAACGCGCGTCTCGGAGCGCCGTCACTTGCGCAATCGCTCAGCTAAGTCCGCCGTCCGCACCTTTGTCAAGACGGCCGAGAAGAGCATTAAAACAGCCAACGTCAGCGAAGAGACCACGCAGGAAGCGGTGGCTCGTGCGCTGCAGGCGCTTGACGCAACGGCCTCAAAAGGCATCTTGCACAAGAATAATGCGGCCCGACGCAAGTCGCGCCTGATGAAGAAGCTAAACCAGAGCAAGCAAAGCGCCTAATAGCCTACTAATAGGGGCCGAGGCCATATGGTGAGACGAACCTTCGAATCGCTGTTGCACACCCTGCGAGAATCATTTTCCTCGGTAGGGTGGGACAGAATGTCCACGCGGCTGGGCGTTTCGTTGCTGGTCGTCTCAGCTATCTTCTTCGCCGCCAATTTTGCGGATAAGGCATGGGTCAGCTATCAGGTAGGGCAGGCTAAGCAACAACGTTTGGCGGCTATTGCCGATACTACCGCCAAGATAAGCCAGCTCAAGCAGGACCTAACCTATCTGCATTCCAGCGCGTACTACAAGCAGGCGGCTCGACGCTATGGGTATGTCGAGCCTGGAGACATCCAGCTGTCACTTACCCAGGGGTCGCCGCCTCAAGACTCCGTTGTAGTACGGGCTGCCCCCCCGTCCATGGCGCACCTCAATAAGCACGAATCAGTGCTACACCGGTTGCTGCAAGCGGTCGTTCCAGGGCTCTGACGGAATAAGAAACGCTGAGCGCTGTCCGTCAGAGGGCCTTGGCTCATCTGACCCGAACTTCAACAAGTGGACCAATTCGCGCATCTCGGCTGATTTCACCTTCTTCCAGCACATGTGTTCACTGCACCGCCACGAAGCCACCGGTAGGGCGGTAGTGGAGTGAATGACGAGAAATCAGTCTGTTAGACTATCGCTGCCGGCTGTCGCCGCTGAGTCGAGCCAGACTGGGCGCCAGTCGGCCAGCTCATTGAAGCGGCGCAGTTCGGTGATCGCGCTGAGCCAGGCGCACCATCCGGGGTATGCCGAGCGCTCCATGCCCGTGCTGTCTTCCACGAAGGTGAGTCCTGTCTTGCGGTCAATGTTCTCCAGCTGCCAGCTTACGGTGCCCCCACCTTCCTCTGCCATGGTCAGCTTCCGTTCAGGATCCAGCTCGAGGATCGACCCAACGGGCCCGTAACCGATATCCGCAGTGCCCATGGCCCAGCGGCCTCCTACCCGCGGGTCGATCTCGATAGGATAACCGAACCACTGGCTGAACTTCTCCTGATTTGTGAGCGAATCGAACACCGCCTGAGGCAAAGCGTCGATGAGAATCTGTTCCCGCATGTCCGTGGACGTAAAGTCACATTTAGGTGTATGCTGGCGACCTTCCAGGTAGTCGACCAAATTCTTAATCGACAGCGACCAGTAGGTGAACAACACACCCAGGATGTTGTTGCCGGAGACCGCGTCCTGGAAGTCGAAGTGGCTCTGCGATAGCGACAGAATGGTCGCTTCGGCGCTTTCGGCTTCGAGGCAGATCTCGACGGCTGTCTCCTCGCCACCCAACAGCCAAGCCAGCCGCAGCGTACGGTCATCCGCGTGCAGCAGGCGTTGGTGGGGCGCCTGCCCTTCGGGGGTATAGCGGCCCCAGAACTCATAGCGATGCGGCAACACCACTTCGGCGTACTCGGCCAGCCAGCTGCGCAATGCCCCAGGATCGGTCAGTGCGCTGTAGACATCCGCGACAGGAGACTGGAGGCGAGCACGGAGTTTTAGTGGTTCACTCACGAGAATCCCCTTAAACGGTAGATTTGAAGGCGGCGCCTATGGCGCCGCCATTACCGGCGAATAAGTCTCGGAGGATCGAGTGCAGATCAACAAAAACGCACACTCGCAGCGAATTTTCAGCGCGATGCGGTGATTCCCGGCACCGGGAAGCGCGAAGTAAGCTCAGCTACTTCGGTCGACGCTTTTGCCAGCACGTGTTCATCCTGTGGGGCAAGCAACACCGTGGCGATGATCCGTCCAAGCGACCGCATATCGTCAGTCGTGAAGCCTCTGGTCGTTACCGCCGCACTCCCTAAGCGGAGCCCGCTGGTAATGGCGGGCGGCTGAGGATCATATGGAATGGCATTTCGGTTGGTCGTAATACCGACCGAGTCCAGTGAGCGTTCCGCTACTTTTCCGTCAATGCCTACGGACCTAAGATCCACCAACATGAGGTGGGTGTCGGTACCTCCACTCACGATCCGTAAGCCGGCATCCTGAAGAGTGGTCGCAAGAGATTTTGCGTTAGCAACCACATTGCAGGCATAGTCTTTAAACGAGGGTTGTAAGGCTTCATGGAGAGCGACGGCTTTTGCCGCCACCACGTGCATCAGCGGACCGCCCTGCATTCCGGGAAAAACCGTCTTATCGATTACTTTCTTGTAAGCTTCTTGAGACAGAATCATCCCGGCGCGTGGGCCGCGAAGCGTTTTGTGAGTCGTCGTGGTAACGATCTGGGCATGCGGCACCGGGCTGGGATGTGCACCGCCCGCAACCAGGCCCGCGATATGCGCCATGTCGACAATGAGCGTTGCGCCTACTTCATCGGCAATGGCACGGAACCGGGGGAAATCCAGAATGCGCGAATACGCGCTCGCACCTGCCACTATGACTTTAGGACGGTGCTCGCGCGCTTGCCTGGCCACGTCATCGTAGTCGATTTGCTCGTCTTCCTGGCGTACCCCATAGGAAACGAATTTATACGACATGCCGGAAAAGTTAACCGGATGCCCATGCGTAAGATGCCCTCCATGGTCAAGCCTTAGGCCCAGGACTACGTCTCCATGCTGAAGCACCGAGGCGTAAGCAGCCATATTCGCCGTGGATCCGCTGTGCGGTTGCACATTCGCGTGTTCGGAGCCAAACAGCCGCAACGCACGGTCAACTGCAAGTCGCTCGACGACGTCTACCCACTCACAACCGCCATAATACCTGCGACCCGGATATCCTTCGGCGTATTTGTTCGTGAGCACCGAACCTTGCGCCTCGAGTACGGCCGCACTCGTGTAGTTCTCGGACGCAATCAACTCGATCTTGTCGACCTGACGGCGCTGCTCCCCCTCGATTGCAGCGAGAATCTCAGGATCCACGGCTGCGAGCGCCTCGAACGACGCTGCCCCAATAGCGCTTGTCATCCCGATACCTCCAGAAGGAATGGCTCTATGCATAACGTTCCAATGTTGGCTATCTCGGCCAAGCACGACAAATCGAAGATCAGGGATGGAAGCGGCCGGACATGGGCTCAATGCTACCATGTCCTGTAGGCGGAAGGACACGGAGAGTGCCGCGGCTAGCTAGATCCGGGCACCAAGCACGACCAATGTAGGGCTGCCAGGGCCAGGCATTCGTGCCGTGACCATGGCTAGCTCGCGATACGACGCCTTCGTAAAAGCTTGGGCTTCCGCGTGGCCTCTTCCTTAGGGTGAGTCACGCGATAGACGTGGTAAAGCCGCTGTCCCGTGGTAAAGAAGGTTGTTACGAGCAACACCCACAGCGACGCTGAAAGTATCCACAAGCCGAACACGGGGAAGAGGAGAAACCCCGCGCACATCACCACGATACGTTCCGGCCTGGCCATAAAGCCAACGCTGCAGTCAAGACCAAGGCCCTCGGCCCGGGCGCGGGCATAGCTCACCATCAACGCACCACAAACGCTAAGGTAGGTCAGCAGAGAGCCTTCCAAAGCATGGCCGTGATTGACGTAGTACACGATAATACCAACGCCAATGACAGCCTCGCCGATTCGATCCAACAGTGAATCGAAAAATGCACCGTAATCGGTGCATTCGTTGCGAGCACGTGCAAGCGCGCCATCGGCAATATCAGTCACGCTCGTAAGCGCAAGTACCACGCCCGCGGCAAAAAGGTAGCCGGCGCCTGCCAACAGCGCCACAAACAAAGTAAAGACCAGTCCGGTAACAGTAATGCTGTTGGGAGTTATCGGCGAATTCAATAATGGTTGCATCAAACGAATTGCCTGGGAACGTACCCAGTCTTGCACTGACTTATTGAACATAGCCCCCCCTCAAGCCCGGCAAGTCATAAGCTGGCCCCTTCCGAGAGACCAATAGACTCTGATAAATCGTCCGACTGTGCGTTGAACCAGGGGCCTGAAACGTCCAGCGGACGAACCCAGCCAGCGGTCATAGAGCCCTGCCGCACATCCTCATAGAAGCGCAAAAGGCGCGTAGATACACGATCCCAGCTGAAAGCGCGTGCCGTCAGCCTCCCGTGCTCACCGTAGGCGTGTCTGGCATCAGGTGAGCGCAGCAACTCCAGCAGGGCCGAGGCGAGGCCCGTACTGTCACGGGGTTCAACTAAACGTCCCTGCACGCCATTCTGCACCACCTGGCGATAACCATCAATGTTCGTCGCTACGACAGGCTTGCCGAGGGCCATCGCCTCGAGCAACACCATGCCAAAGCTCTCGCCACTCAAAGCGGGCGCACAGAACACGTCGCACGAATTGTAATAGCGAGGAAGATAAGCCTAACTAACTTCTCCTACAAACTCGATGCAATCTAGCTAGTGGTATTTTACATACAGTGCATAGCCTCGGCCCGCCCGTCCTAGTCG
>JAQBPC010000295.1 GCA_028287725.1 Chloroflexota bacterium
CGGCGGAACCTCGATGGGACAGCTGATCACCCACAGTGTTGTGGTGGCGACGCTCTCCACGCTGTTGACCCTGTTCCTCGCATTGCCGGCAGCGTACTCGCTGGCCCGGCTGCGCTTCAAGGGCAAACGGTTCCTGGGAAGCTGGATTCTGTCGACGATCATGTTCCCGCCGGTCGTCTCGGTCATTCCCGTCTTTATCGTGGTCGGCCAGCTCGGTCTGATGGATACCTATCCGGCCCTGGTCATTCCCTACACGGCGTTCAATCTCCCCGTGATTATCTGGATGCTGCGCGGCTTCGTCAAGCAGATCCCCGAGGAGATCGAGGAGGCCGCGCAGATCGATGGCGCCTCACCCCTCGGCGTGGTGCGGCGCGTCGTGTTTCCACTCGTCGCGCCGGGCCTGGCTGCCGCGGGGATCCTGAGTTTTCTCTTCTCCTGGAATGAGTTTCTGTTCGCGCTGACTTTGTCACGTGCGACCGTCAAGACTGCTCCGGTCGGCGTGAGTGAGTTCACGGGCATGTACGGTACGCAGTGGGGCGATCTCACCGCCGCCTCCACCATGATCGCCGCACCGGTGCTGGTGCTGACGCTGATCCTGCGGAGGCGCATCGTTCAGGGGCTGACCTTCGGCGCGGTCAAGTGATGAAAGAGCAACGAGCAGGCGGCGCTGGGGCCGCTAGAAACGAGAGGGGCACCGATGCGCGCTGTCTTATTGCCAGGTAATAAGGATGTGCAGGTAACCGACGTGCCGGATCCACGGCCCGGTCCCGGTGAGGTTCTACTGCAGATAAAGGCATCCGCTATCTGTCGTAGTGACATGAGTCTCTACTACGGCCGGCCGATCGTGGGCGGCGCCGGCGCGGGCTTGGGGCAGATTATCCCGGGCCATGAGCCGTGCGGGCAGGTCGTCGGGACAGGCGCAGGCGTGGCGGGTGTCCGCGTGGGCGACCGTGTCGCCGTCTATCTGGCCATTGGCTGCGGCACATGCCGGTATTGCTTGAGCGGCTATCGCATGCTCTGTCCGTCGTGGAAATGCGTCGGCTTCGATGTGCATGGCGGTGACGCGGAGTACCTGGTGGTCCCGGCGATCAACTGTCTCCGTCTCCCGGATGAGCTGAGCTTCGAAGCCGGGGCGTTATCGACGGACCTGGTTGGCACGCTTTACCATGCCCAGAAGCGACTTGGTGTCTCGGGTAGCGACACGGTCGCCGTGTTCGGCCTCGGGCCCATGGGCGCGACCGGCGTGATGGTGGCGAAGTCCCGTGGAGCCCGCGTGATCGCGGTTGACGTGCTCGAAGCCCGGTTGGAGCTGGCACACTCCCTCGGCGCCGACGAGGTCGTCAATAGCCGCGACAGCGATCCCGTTGCCGCCATCGCCGCGTTGACCGATGGGCTCGGCGCCGATATCGCGATTGACTGCTCGGGTAATCCGGCAGCGGAGAACGCGGCGCTGGATTGCGTGCGCCGATTCGGCCAGGTTGCTTTCATCGGCGAATCGCGCGAGACAACCATTCGCCCCAGCGAGCAGTTCATTCGCAAGCTGCTCACCGTTATTGGAGCGTGGTACTTCCCCTTGTTCGAATATGACGAGATTGCGCGCTTTATCGTGCAGCACCGGCTACCGCTCGAGCAGCTTATCACCCACCGCTTCAGCATCGAGGACGCTCCGGATGCCTTCCGCATGTTTGACCAGCGGGAGACTGAGAAAGCCGTGTTCATTGTTTAGTTGGCACAGCATGGAGGCATGTAGGGTATGAAGCTGTCATTCAACACCTGGGCATACTCGAGTTTCCCCGTCTGGGTGCCGGCCTATCCGCTTGAGGAGACGATCAAGCGTCTTGCGCGCATCGGCTACGACGGGATTGAGATCGGTGCGGCGAGCCCGCACGCCTACCCCGACTACCTCTCGGCGGAACGGCGGCGCGAGATCAAGCAGGTCCTGGATGACAACGGCATCGCGCTGTCCAGCATGTTGCCGGCGCCCGGCGGCGGACCGGGCTTCAATGTCGCATCGCCCTCGGCGGAGGAGCGGCGGCATACCATCGAGCACTACAAGCAGGTGGTGGAGTTGTGCGCCCAGTGGGGCGGCGCCACCGTCCTGTATGTCGCCGGCTGGCAGGTCTTCGGCACGTCGCAGGAGCAGGCATGGGAGTGGAGCAGGGAAGCCCTGCGAGAGATCGCGGTAACCGCGGCGAGCTATGGCGTCACCATAGCGGTGGAACCCACATCCATGGACAGCAATCTGGTCGAAAGCTGCGCCGGCGCCCTCCGCATGATGCGTGAATCCGAGGCGCCGAACGTCAAGGTGATGTTTGATACGATCCACGCCATGTATCGCAACGAAGTGCCCAGCGATTACGTGTACGAGATGGGAGAGCACCTACACCACATTCACCTCGCCGATACCGACCGGCTCCCGCCAGGCGCCGGACGTGGCGATTTCGTCTCCGTGATCGCCGCGCTGAAGGAGATCGGCTTCAAAGGGTACGTCACCATGGAGATCGGCTTCAATCGACGTGACTCTGAGCCGGACAAAGTCGCGCGCCAGGCCTACGAGTACATCAAGCCGCTCGTCGGCGCATAGGGAGCGACATCCCGGCCGTGGGGGCTGGCGCGGGCGCCCACATGGTACGCTGATTCGCGGCATTCGATGGCCCAGGGCGCAGCTCGCACGAGGTGGTGGGAGAAAGATGAAGGATCATCTGCGATGGGGGGTTTTGGGCGCGGCGAATATCGCCTGCGCCCAGGTGATCCCCGCGATACAGGCATCGCGAAACGGGACTGTTGTGGCGCTTGCCAGTCGCGACGAGCAAAAGGGCAAGGCCGCCGCGGCCGACCTGGGTATCGATCGCCTGTATACCAGCTATGAGGCGTTGCTGGCGGACCCGGAGGTCGACGCCATCTACAACCCGCTTCCTATTTCAATGCACGTCGAATGGATCATACGTGCCGCCAATGCCGGTAAGGCGGTGCTGTGTGAGAAGGCGCTGACCGCCACGGCGAGCGAGGCCGAGCGGGCGGTCGAGACCTGCGCGCGCCTCGGCGTCCCGTTGATGGAGGCGTTTATGTATCGCTTCCATCCGCAGAACGTGCGCGTCCGCGAGCTCCTTGCCGAGGGAGTGATCGGCGAGGTGCGCGAGGTCCGTGCGGGGCTCTGCGTCCGCCTCATGGACCCACCTGATCCCGGCAACGTCCGCCTGCAGCCGGCCTTGGCCGGCGGCACGCTGCTGGACATGGGCTGCTATACCGTCAACACCGCGCGGATGATCTTCGGTGAGGAGCCGCTGCGCGTCCTGGCGTGGCGCGACTTCGATCGGCAATTTGGCGTAGACGTATCCCTCACGGGCATCCTCGAGTTCAGTGACCGCCGCGTCGCATCGATCAGCTGTTCGTTCCGCACCGGGGACAACCACGGGTACACCATCGTGGGCAGCAAGGGTGTCATCGAGGTGCCGCGGGCCTACATTCCTGGCTACGGCCCACGAGCGACAGAAACGCTGGCTATCATCTCAGACGAGAACAATAACCGCCGCGAGGAGCACTTCCCAGCAGCGAATCAGTATCGGTTGCAGGCCGAAGCCTTCGCCGCGGCGGTCCTGGCCGGAGAGCCGGTCCCCTATCCAGCAGAAGACTCGATTCGCAACATGCGCGTCCTCGATGCACTTGCGCGTTCTGCTGCCCGCGACCAGGCGGAAGCGGTCCGGTAAAGCACCGTCGGCAAAGAGCGCGCCTCAAAACTGTCTGATCACGGTGACCGACGTGCTTGCCGACGCACACCGGTGATCCATAGCGGCCGCGATGGCAGCTTCCGCATCAATGACCGTCACGCACGTCGCGTTGTCGTACCTGCGAACATGGAACGCGATGCTGCGGGAGCGCTGTGCAACTCACCCACCAACGCCTTCAGATCTGGATGCGCGCCGGACGCAGACGATCGAGCCACCGTGCTCGCGACTGCAGGTGCGTAACGAGCCGCTGCAAATCGCGCACGTCGGAATGGATGAGCGTCTCGCGGTCCACGTGTGCCTGCCGTTGATCGGAAAGGACAAGCACGCGGTGCAACTCCCGGCACCAGGCATTCCCTGTCACAATGGTTTCGGCTTTGTTCCCGGCGTCGACCATCTCGGTCTCCACTTCCAGGGCCTAATATTCATCCCTTGAAACCACAATAACATTGGTTTATCATCGTTCCAAACGATAGTTGCGAATTTAATAATCGCCATAGCCGATGGAAAACAATTGATGGAGTTGCGCCAGCTCACCACCTTTCTGACCGTTGCCTCGACGCTCAACTTCACCCACGCCGCCGACGCGCTCGACTATGCGCAGTCCAGCGTGACCGCGCAGATACAGGCCCTGGAAGAGGAGCTGGGCGTCCCGTTGTTCGAGCGCCTGGGCAGAAGGGTCACGCTCTCGACGGCGGGCCAGCGGCTGCTCCCCTACGCCAAGGAGATGCTGCGACTGGCGGAGGAGATGCGTGGCGCGGTACCCGACGATCAGGAGCCGAGCGGCATCTTGAACATTGGGGCGCCGGAGTCGCTGTGCGCGTACCGGCTGCCCCCGGTGCTCCTCCGGTTCCGGACTCTCTTCCCCAAGGTCCAGCTTGTCTTCAATCCGGACAATGGCCCGGCGCTGTCCCAGATCTTGAGTGAGGGGCGATTAGACATGGGTTTCCTGCTCGAGGCTCCCACGCAATCAGCGCACCTGATCGCCGAGCCGCTTAGCCATGAGCCGTTGCTGTTGCTCACCTACCCCTCGCACCCACTCGCCCAGGCGCCGGTTGTACACCCCAGCCAGTTACGGCACGAAGCACTACTCCTGACCGAGACCGGATGCACGTACCGCAAGCTCTTGCAGCGCACGCTGATCGCGGCGTCGGCCTGGCCGGACAACGTGCTGGAATTCACCAGTATCGAGGCAATCAAGCAGTGCGTGATGGCAGGCATGGGCATCGCGTTCTTACCGGCGATCGCCGTGAAATCGGAGCTGGCTCAGGGTCGGTTGGTGGCGCTCCGCTGGAGCGAGGGTGAGTACCGGCTGATCACGCACATGGTCTGGCACCGGGATAAGTGGATGTCACCGGCGCTTCGCGCCTTCCTCGATCTCAGCCGCGCCATGCTCGCCGCCGGCCAGGAGCAAGTGCTCGCGGAATCAGCCGGCTAAGCGGGGCGTGACGGGCATACTCGCCGTCACTTCCAGGCTGGCCATAATTTGCAAAAGAAATTGCAACGAGCAGCGGCCCGGCGCGCGCATTATGCTCGTAAATGACGGTAGTCGTATCCTCATCAAAGGTGGCGCCAGAGTCTCAGCCGATCGGGCATTGGCATACGCGTCTCGCAGGTCGACTTTTGACCGGGATACAGTAGTCTGCAGCGGAAGCACTTGTGCATGGGGCCATCTCACTGTCTGTGGAGTTGACTTGCCACCGCTACGCGGTCGGAGGGGAATCGGGCCCACTTTGCATGCTATTCGCAACGTGGTCGCGCCTCAGACCTGTGTTTGCCCGGCCGGAGTGTATGCGGGGCTCTCGCTACTCATATGGGAGCGCTTGTGTACCCACCCCCTGCTGCTCGCTGCAGCTCCGGATACCTGGCCGAAGCGCAGCTCGTCTAATCTCGACTTCAGGCCGAGAGCGCAAGCAAGCCGGTATGCGCATCGCCCAGCACCACACTCGGACGTCCAAGCAAGAAGCCCTGCCCGCCCTGAATTGCCCCGCGGGTGGGCGTCGCTGCTATGCCCACGTTCCGCACGAAGGCAAGCATCTCTTCGGTCTCGATGCCCTCGGCGATCACGAATACCCCTGCCTCGCGCGCGAAGGCGATAATAGCCGCGAGTACCGAACGCGCCGCCGTCTCGGTGGCGGCGCCACTCACGACGCTCTGGTCGACTTTCACGAAATCCACCGGCAGGCGACGGAGCATCTCGAGCCCTGCGTTGCCCGACCCCACGTCGTCCAGGGCAATGCGAAAGCCCGCGGCGCGGAGCGCGGTAGCGGCACGCACGACCATGTCCAGTCGCGATACGGCGCGTTCCGTGATCTCGATCACCACACGCTCGGGACGCAGGCCCGCGGCTTCCACGGCGCGCGCGAAGTTCGACGCCATGTCCGCATCCTGCTCTAAACTCTGAGGAATGACGTTGATGAAGAGCAGCGCCCCGGTGGGCAACTCAGGGGCTCGGGCCAGGATGGCACGGTGGCACAGCGCGTCCAGCTCGTATGCGCGCCCCAGCTTCTCGGCAATCGCGAACGCCTCCGCCGGCCCTTCCAGGCCCAGGCGCGGATCCGGTCGAGCCAGGGCCTCGACCGCGAGCACGGTGCTCCGTTCGAGGTCCCAGATGGGCTGAAAGGCGATGCTCAAGGCATCCTCCGCCAATAGTCGGCGCACCGCACGTATTTTAGACGACGACATAATAGCGGTCGTCGCCTGGATTTCCTGGAAGGTGACCATTTGATTGCGGCCGCGCCGCTTCGCCTCGTAGAGCGCCGCGTCCGCTTCCTCCCGTAGCTCTTCCGCATCCACGCCAGCGGCGATGCCGATGCTTAGCGTGGCACCGAAGAGGCGCCACGTACTGTCGCTCTGGCGGCGCTCCATCGCGGCAACTGCCTGCGCCACGGTAGTCCCTGGGAGGAGGAGAGCGAACTCGTCACCACCGAGTCTGAAAGCCTGGTCTTCACCGTAGCTGCTGCCGAGCAAGGCGCCAACGGCCGCAAGCACGCGATCGCCATGCTTATGGCCGTGACGGTCGTTGATCGACTTGAATTCGTCCAGGTCCACCAGGGCGAGGGAGAGCGGCGCACCCTCCGCACGTGCCGCCGACAGTTCGAGGGCGAACGTTTCCTGGAAGTCGCGGTGGTTGCCCAACCCGGTCAACGCGTCGGTCATGGCGTCGCGCAGCAGGTGATCCATTTCGACGCGGGTAGCGGCGTCGAGGCGGCGACGGTAAAACCTGAATACCAGACCGCAGCCGGCAACCAGGATCAGGCCGAGCGGCTCGCCGATGAGGATAGCCCAGCGACTCGTACCGGCTGCCGCCGTCAAGTCCGCAAGTGTGTGGTCCATATCGGCTTGGTTGTGTGCAACGGCCCTCGCGACTTCGCTTGTGAAGGCCTCGCGTTGCGGATCGATAAGGCTAATATCGATGGTATCCGCACGAAGTCGGTTACCAGCGTCGAGAGCATTCGCCATGTTGGTGAATGCCGTGCGCATCTTTGCGTGAAGCTTGCGCAGGTTATTCACCGCCGTCACTACAGATGCGCTCCCATAGGTCGAGAGACGCGCTGCTGTTACTCATTGAGCCAGGGCGCTGTCGAGGGCCTGCGCGGCCCTGGCAGCCTGGGCTCGCACTTGTACATGTGAGTTTCGCCAGTAGGAATCCTGGACACCCCCTTCGACATCCGCCGCATTGCGGACATTCTGGAAGGCGTTATTTACGTGGGAAGCAGCGCGCACCGCATCGGCTGTTGACTGGGCCGTGGTCGTGCTGACATACATGAAGCCGGCCAGTGCCAGCAGCACGACAACCAGACCGGCAATCGCAACCACGCCTATCGCTCGCGTGGGGGTGGTGCCGGCTGGAGACAGATACGCTAAGCGTTTCGTCACGGCTGGGTCCATTTTCACACTTTCCACGTGCGGTTGTCGGAAAGGGAAACTGCCCCTTGCGTTTGCAGCGTAGGCTCTTCGGCTGACCGCCGGTATCACCCATCCAGTCGATCCGCGTCGCTTGGATGGCGATCCGACAGCTAAAAGCACCAAAAACACGGGCAAAATAGCGCGGTGCAGGGGTTTGTACTTTTGGCGCAAATACTATAAGTCACAAAATGGACGAGTCAGGCCGTGCTATTGTCGACGTTTCAACGTGGAAGGCCGTTTTTGCCGTTTTTAGGCGATTATCCACTAGAGCAATACTAGCCGCATGGATCCTATGGTGTACTTATGCCCTGTGTTGTGCCGCCCATGTAGACGGGACCGCGCTGTGTTCGCCACTTGAGCAATCGTAATGGACAATGACGCCGACCAGCTTGCCTACTGCCATGAGCACATGCTACCAATCTGGGAACGCTGGACCGATGGCAACCAGGCCGTACGGCGGTTCCTCGAGTGCACCAGCGCGGACCCAGTGACGCACGAGGAGATGCTTCAGCAACTGCTAGATACCTCGATCGCGATCTCCCGCTATGGCGACACGCCATGCATTCGCG
>JAQBPC010000330.1 GCA_028287725.1 Chloroflexota bacterium
AAAGGGGATGACAGAGAGTGGCACCGTACGCATAGAGTCTTGGGTCATGAAGAGCAGCGCCAGCAAAAACTCATTCCACGACGACACCGCTTGAAAGATGGCAACCGTAACTAGCGCCGGCTTAACGAGAGGCAAAACGATCGAGAAAAAGATGCGCAGGAGCGATGCCCCATCGATACGGGCGGCTTCCTCCATCTCACGGGGAACCGTATCGAAGTAATTTTTGAGCAGGAGAATTGCAAACGGCATGGCGAAGCCGGTGTAAGGGAAGATAAGGGCGCCGTACGTATTGAATAGATGCAAAACCCGTTCGGTTTGGAACAACGGGACGAGCACGACGACAACCGGTAGTGTCAGACCCATTAGAAAGACGACATACAAGAAGTCCTTGAGGAGGAAGCGTAGGCGGGAGAACGCGTAGGCAGCCAGCGAAGCGCAGAAGAGCGTGATAACCGCAGTCACGGAAGTAACGATGAGGCTGTTCTTCACATATGTCGGCAGCGACGTACCGCTGACGACATCGGAAAAGTTGGACCAGACGGGGTGCGCCGGAAAGATGCTCAGATCGCTGCCGGCAGTGCCCGGCGCCTTTACAGCAGTGCCGAGTGCGACTATTAGTGGGGCAACGGCAAACACCGCGGCAATGAGGGCAAGGATATAGAGACTGAGCCGCCACATGCGGTGTGTCAGCCTTTGCTGCTGGCTCCTCGCTGCCATTACCGATGTCCCTTTCCGCCGGTGCCGACTGGTCTACGGTTGCGGTGCGCCCTTGAAAAGCCCACCATGTCACGGCGAGCCTGGCGCCTGCTCAATAGCCCTGGTAGCGACGATAGAGCCGAAGTTGAATTACGGTGACGATCAGACTTATGGCAAAAATCACGACAGCGATCGCGCTGGCGTACCCTTGCTGGCTCAGGGTGAACGCCTGGTCGAAGACAAAGAGAGACGGTAACTCGCTCTGATAGGCAGGACCACCTTTGGTCAGCACGTAAATCAGCGTGAACTGGCTCAAGGTGCCGATGATCCCCAGTATCGTAAGCGTCACCGTTTGGGGTAGCAGTAGCGGCAGCGTGACGGTGCGCAGGCGCTGCCAGGACGTTGCTCCGTCAACCTGGGCCGCCTCCAAGATCTCGCCTGGGATCGTCTGTAAGCCCGCCAGATACACCATCATCTGAAATCCAACACCAGACCATAGCGCCACGGCTACCGCAGAGTAGATGGCCAGGTTCGGATCACCAAGCCAAGCCTGCCTGAGGCTACCCAGGCCAAGTAGGCCAAGATAGTTGTTGAGAGCTCCCACATCTCCCTGGTAAATCCAGCCCCAGATCTGCCCCACGACAATTACCGACACCGTGGTGGGGAGAAAGTAGAGCGTGCGAAAGAACATCGTTCCCCGCAAACGCTGGTTAACTAACAGGGCGAGTGCCAGCCCAATGACGAGGCTCAGCCCGACGTCGAAGACAATCCAGATGCCGGCGTTGCGCAACGTTACAAAGAAGAGTGGGTCCGCGGCAAGCTGCTGAAAATTCGCAAGGCCAATATACGACTTATCTGGGCTGAGTCCATCCCAGGAGAACAAGCTGAGATAGAACATGCTTAGCAGAGGATACAAGACGACCGCCGCATAGATGAGCAGGGCGGGCAATATGAAGAGAAGGCCGGCGTTAATGCCCCAACGTCGAGCCCATGCGCGGATTGCCCGGCTCTCGACGGGCAATGCAACGTGGCGCGCTTTGCCGCCATCAAGACGCTCAGCTTGCTGGCTCTGCATACGCTAAGGCCGATCCTCTCGAAGAGCGCTCGTCATGTCCCTAAACTGCGCCAAGCGGGCGGAGGCCGATTCCTTCACGACTCACCGCCATGCCGTAAATTGCGAGTCGCGGCATTGCGAAACCTCCGACACCATGCGCACCGCTCAATCAACTCCTGCTAGTGCCGGCATTTCGTTATCACGGTGTTGCAAGCAGCGGCCCACGACAACGCCTGGGTGCCGGCACATGCGCCGGCACCCAGGCATTGTCATTACCGCTTCACCGATTTGTCGTGGGCCGCCTGGACCGCATTCAATGCCCGGAGTGGGTCCATACCAAGCGTAGAGACGTTGGCGATCGCGTCCTCCGTCGCCTTTTGGAGATCCGCGGTAAGCTGCGCCCCGTAGCGCACCACGGCGTGTGAAATCTCCTTGAGGAAATACGCCTCGATCGCCTGGTAGTGTGCGTTGGGCTGCGGTTGAGGCGCCATACCCTTGCGCGAGGGCAGAAAACCGCTTTTATCCACCCAGCTAGCCTTCTGGCCCGCATCGGCTTGCCAGGCAATAAAGTCGAAAGCGGCCTGCACGTTCTTCGCCGACTTTGAGATAGCAGTCATCATGTTCGTGGTTGCCCACAGACGGCCCTTTTGCAGCCCTTGACCCATCGGTGGAAGCGGCATGACGCCTAACGTATTGCGGATTTTGGTTGTTGGTGCCGCGAATCCAGCTAGGTCCCACGTTCCGCTGTTATACATCGCGGCCTTACCGCTTTGAAAGAGGGTGATAGCTTCCGGGTACGCAGTCGTTCCCCAGATGGAGCTGGAGAAGATGCGATCTTTTTGCATCCGCACGAGGATTTGCAGGGCTTGGACGAATCCCGGATGTGTGAATTTGGCTTTACCCTGCAACGCCGAATCCCATACGCCCGGCGCGGTTTGCTCCACCAGCATGCGGAGCCAGTCGAAGTTCGGCCATCCATCCTTGGCTCCCCACGAAATGGGAATGATTCCATGACCATTGAGGATGTCGGCAATTGCCTTGAGCTCTGCATAGCTTTGCGGTGGCTTGAGGTTGTATTTCGAGAAGATGGCCGTATTGTAATAAAGACCTGTACCGCACTCCAAGCCGACTGGCAGCGCAAACATCGACTTGTGCAATGGATCCGCGGCGAGGGTCTGGCTGATCGCCAGCGGATAGAATTGGTCCTTCCAATTAGGACCCCAGCGCTTCGCCGCGAGGCCGTCGAGCGGCTGCATATAGGACGCGTATTTGCTGACTAACGGTCCAGGCTCAAGCTCGACCGTGTCCGGTGCGTTGCCGCCCGCGAAGGATGTCTTCAGGGCAGTGACATAATCGGGATAATTATAGACTGTGGTATCGATAGTCACGCCAGGGTGGCTCTTCTCGTAGAACACCTTCACAGCGTCATTTGGTGAATTGTGTTGGTTTGGTAAGCCAGTAACCGCAGAGTTTACTGGCGGATCACCCCAGCCCCACCAAGAAATCGTAGTCTTCGCGGACGCCTCGCGTGCCAACACGTTCGTAATCGAACTAGTCAGTCCCGGAACGCTCACCGCCGCCGCGGCAGAGAGGCCAGATGTCAAGAACGTCTTGCGCCTCATGCATTTATCCCCGATCTCCGTCCGTAGACGTCATATTCACCCTCGGGCTCCGGCAATTAGCCGTTTCCTCGTCGGATGGGCGACAGGCCTACCGCCCATGCGCCTCCCTTCTCAACCACAAGCTACGCGGCGCCGTGCAGGTGCCGCCCACCCTACATTCTCATCCGTAAGGTCCAGTGGGAAGAAAGCCAAGGAGCCGCTTCAGGCGCGGGTTTGCATCGGCGTAAACATGTTCCGGCATCTGGTAGTTCATGAAGGGGAAGTACATGTGGTTGATGATGCGGCGTCCATAGCTCACCTGGGTTATGCAGCGGGTACGTTCGCTGCGGTTCGGGGTGCCGCGATGCCAGACCTGATTATTGAAGATCACTGCGCTGCCGGCTGGGCCAAGGCAGGGGACGACCTGATCCGCCCACTTCGTGCCCTCGAGCACTGTAGGAGGTGCGGCGCCGAACAGGTGCGAGCCAGGGACGAATTCGGTAGGACCATGGGACGGGTCGGTCACATCCGTCAGGTAAAAGTTGGCGGTGAACAGCAGAACCGGCAAACGCACGTTGGTAGGCGGATCGCCATGAGTCACCAGATAATGCGGCGGATCGTCCTGATGCCAGCGTGAGATGCCCATGGAGCCGGGCGGGGTAGCAAATGAGTTGTTATGGATAACGTGGCAATCCTTGGAAACAAGCGTTTCAGCGAAAGTCGCGAGCGGCTCCATGTCGAACAGCCGTAGATTGGCGTTGCTCGTTTCGAATAGCCGAAAGGCGATCGCGCCAGGCTTCAAGTCGCGCAAGACGCGCTCCAGATCTGCCTTCAGCTCGGCCACCCAATCGGGAGGCAAGAAGTTGTGCAGGAAGATGTAGCCGTCGCGATGAAATGTCTCGATCCAATCCTGGATTTGCGTGTCGGAGACGGTCTGACTTGCCAGATAGGGCGCCGCGCTCATACCTGATTCCCTCCTGCCACTACCTCGTGTGGAAGATCGCTTGGTCAACGAGCTTGCCGTGTGCCCAACAAAGCAGAATACGTTTCTACAATCGATTCCTGGTTGGTGCCATCTTAAACGCGGTGCGGCGCCGTGTCAACTCCGCGCGACACGGAACGTCTCAAACCAGGGTGAACAGCTGAGACGGATAGCACTATAATGGAACTGTTGCCGGAATGCATTCCAGTGTAGGCAGGCGGCCGTACGCTGGGAGGACGCACCCGAGGGCGGCAGCGCTGGACGCCGCGCACTCGCCGGCCATTGCGTTGGCCTAATCAGGGGAGGGATACGTGTGACGACCTCTCAGTTCCAGGGCCGGGTGGTCGTGGTCACCGGCGCGGCCCGCGGCATCGGTGATGCTATCTGCCGTACATTTACCGAGGTTGGGGCGCGGGTGATCGCGCTGGATATGCTCGAGCCGGCCGACCCCATCGCCGGTGTGACCTACCTGCAGGCGAACATCGCCGAGCCGGTGAGCGTCCAGTCAGCGTTTGCGACAATCGCGAGTCGCCAGAGCCAGGTTGACGTGCTGGTGAACAACGCGGGCATTCAGCGTATCGGGTTGATCGGCGAATTGCCCTACGAGCAATGGTCGGCGGTGATCGACACCAACCTCACCGGCGCCTTTCTGTGCAACTCCGAGGTCGTGCCGATGATGCGACGCCAGGGCAGCGGCTCGATCGTCCATGTGGCCTCGGTCGCCGCCTTCGTGGGCCTGCCCGGCCGGGCGGCCTACACCGCGGCCAAGGCAGGGCTACTGGGGCTGACCAGAGTGATGGCCGTGGAGCTGGCTCCCCTGGGCATTCGGGTCAACGCCGTTGCACCTGGCTTCACACGTACCGGCTTGGTCAACCAGGCCTTGATTGACGGCTCGCTACGCGAGGACTGGATGACTGAACGGGTGCCAATGGGCAGGTTAGCCACACCAGATGAGATCGCACGAGTGGTTCGTTTCCTCGCGAGCGATGACGCCGCGTTCGTGACCGGCCAGGTGCTGGCCGTCGATGGAGGCTGGGCAGTACAGGGAATAGGCGCCAGTCCCGGCTGGCTGCAGGCTCCTAGCGCGGAACCCCATTAGTGGAGCGCCATGCAGAGTGAGCGCGGTCACGCTGGTTCTGCCCCCAAAATCGCATGGCGGGAGATCGCCGGTTATCTTCGGGTCATTCACAGTAACTTGGCCGAGGGTTCGTTAGCTAGGTAGAAAAACCACCCTGACAGATTGTAGGCTTACAGCCAAGGCGCACAGGGCCAACCATAGCCATGAATTGTCTCTCGCTCACGCTGAAGTAGGTGATTTGCAAGGAGGGCCATGCCGATGAAACTCGCCTGCGCCGACTTTACCTGGCCGTTGCTCCCGCATGACCGTGTGCTGACGTTGATCCGCATGCTCGATATCGAGGCGCTGGATCTGGGTCTGTTCGGCGGTCGATCGCACGTGCGCCCCGAGCATGTGCGCGCTGATATCCCGATGTGGGCGGGAATCCTCAAGGAGCGCATCACCCGTGCCGGGCTGGAGTTGGCCGACGTGTTCATCCAAGCCCCCGATTTCGCCACCATGGCGGTCAACCATCCCGACCCCCGGCAGCGCGAGGATGCCGCCGCTTTCTTTCGCGATATGTTGGATCTAGCACGCCGGCTGGAAGCGCCCGGTATGACCATTCTGCCGGGTCTGCGCTTCGACGATGAGTCGTGGGACGCGTCGATCCGTCGCTCCGCCGACGAGCTTGCCTGGCGGGTGGAGGCGGCGGCCAAACTGGGCATCGTCCTCTCGGTGGAGGGGCACCTTGGCTCAAATGTGGATACGCCTGAAAAGCTGGCGCGCCTCGTCGAGCTAACTCCCGGGCTCAAACTGACGCTCGATTATACGCACTTCGCTTACGCCGGGTTCCCGGATGCCGAGGTAGAGCCATTGTTGGCACACGCACGCCACTTTCATTGCCGCGGCGCCGCCAGGGGACGCTTGCAAACCCCATTTTGCGAGAACACAATCGACTACAGCCGCGTGATCTCGAAGTTGCGTGATCTGGGCTACGCAGGTTATTTCGGCATCGAGTACGTTTGGCAGGACTGGGAGGGCTGCAACCGCTGCGACAACATCTCCGAGACCATTCAGTTCCGCGATTTCGCTCGCGCCGCGTTTGCGGAGAGCAAATAACGCGTATTTCCCGCTGTCGGTAAGGACGTACCGTGGTATGCACCTGCAACGCGACCAGCTCATCCCAACTGAGGCTTCGGCACGCTGGGTCTGGCGTTTCAAGGCGACAACTTCTAGAGATCGGTGGAGGGAATAATGGTTCGGAGAGTGGCCTACGTTGCGCGCAAGCCTGGGATAAGCGCGGAAGAGTTCTGGAAACACTACAGCGGTCCCCACGCGGCCATCGTGCGTGAGATGCCGGGGCTGCGCGGCATGGCCCTCTCGCGTCCCTCCGGCCCCCAGACGAGCAACTGGGACGCTGTAGGCGAGCTGTGGTTCGATAGCGCGGATGCGATGCGCGCCGCCTTCTCTGATCCTGCCGTCGCCGCAAAGCTTGCCGTGGATCGACCCCAGTTCTTGGGCGCCTCGGAGGTGGTGGTTGTCGAGGAAGTTTTGCGCTGGGAGCCGTCGCTTGACACGCCGTGATCTCGGGTGCTACACATACAATCGAAACCGGAATCGTTATTCAAACGGGAGTTAGTCCCCTACGTCCGGCGCGGCTCGCGCCACTGGAAGGAACGCCATGGTCCAGTCGCCCCAGCCCGGTCAGCCCGACCAACGCGCATGGTTCCGCTCCATGCTGGTCATCCGAGCCTTCGAAGATACAGTCCAGCAGCTGTTCATGCAGGGGCTGGTCGTCGGCACCACGCATCTCTGCCAGGGCCAGGAAGCCGTCCCGGTTGGCGCCATCGGCGCAATGGGAGCGGACGACTACCTCACCATCACTTATCGCGGCCACGGCCACGCCCTGGCTCGCGGCGTCGATCCTGAGGCTGCGTTCGCGGAGATGATGGGACGTGAGACCGGCCTTTGCAAAGGACGCGGCGGCTCCATGCACTTTACCGATTTCTCGCGCGGTCTTATTGGTGCTTTCGCCATCGTCGGCGCCGGGCTTCCCGTAGCTCTCGGCGCTGCAATGTCCGCCAAGCTGCGCGGCACCAAGCAAGTGGCGCTCACCTTCTTCGGCGATGGAGCCACGAACATCGGCTCGTTTCATGAGGCGCTGAACATGGCCAGTGTTTGGAAGGCTCCTGTCGTGTTCGTCTGCGAGAATAACCTCTACGGGGAATACAGTCCTTTGCGCTCCACGACTCCGGTTGATGACATTGCGGTGCGGGCCGCTTCTTATGCCATGCCCGGAATTGTCGTCGACGGCAACGACGTGCAGGCTGTGCACGAGCAGACCGCCGCCGCCATCGCCCGCGCTCGTGCCGGGGAGGGCCCGACCTTGCTGGAGTGCAAGACCTACCGCTACAGCGGGCACTCGCGTACCGACCCTGGCAAATATCGCAAGCCGGGGGAGTTAGACGCCTGGAAAGCCAGAGATCCCATCATCCGGCTGGGCGAGATGCTTGCCGCCGAGGGCATCATGAGCAGCGATGAGCAAGAAGCTCTGCGCCAGACGGTTCAGGGTGAGATCGAGTCCGCGGTGGCGCGCGCTACCGCGGCGCCGTGGCCCGCACTGGAGGGGATTGGCCGCTATGTCTACGCCGACTGAGGTCGCTGCCACCGAGATTACCTATCGTGATGCAATCCGCACGGCGTTGGCCGCGGAATTGCGTGCCGATCCTGCCGTAGTGTTCCTGGGTGAGGATATCGGCGGCGCCGGCGGCTCCTTCAAGACCAGCGAAGGACTGTTGGAGGAGTTCGGCCCGGATCGCGTGATCGACACGCCAATCTCTGAAAATGGATTTGTAGGCGCCGCGTTGGGCATGGCCGTCACCGGTATGCGACCGGTGGTGGAAATCATGTTCGTCGACTTTCTGCCCAGCGCCGGCGATGCCATGATCAACGAGATCCCCAAATTCCGCTTCATGTCCGGCGGCCAAGCAACGGTGCCGTTGGTAATCCGGGCTATCGGCGGCGCCACCGGACACTTCGGCACCCAGCATTCCGCCACCGGCGAGTCCTGGTTCCAGCAGATGCCCGGTTTGTTAGTGGCCACCGCCGGCTCCCCGGCCTCCGCATACGGATTGCTGAGGGCAGCTATTCGATGCAACGATCCTGTCCTCTTGATCGAGCACAAGGGCATGTTCGCCAGGAAGGAACTGGTTGATCTCGACGCGCCCCTACCGGAGGTCGGCAAGGCGGCGATCCTGCGCTCCGGTGGTGACGTAACCATCGTGGCCACCTTGCTCATGGTGGAGCGGGCGCTGCAGGCGGCGGATATGTTGGCTGCTGAGGGGATCGAGGCGGAGGTAATTGACCTTCGGTGGGTGGCGCCGCTGGATATCGCGACCATTCGCGAGAGCATCTTACGCACCGACCGGTTGGTGATAGCCGAGGAGCAGGTTCATGCAGGCGGCTGGGGCGCCACGCTAATCAGCCTGCTGGCCCAGGAGGGTCTGCCGGAGAACAGCATCCCTCGCGCCGTGAGCATGCCCAATTACCCGATCGCATTCAGTCCTCCCTTGGAGGACGCGGCGGTGCCCAGCGCCGATCGGATCGCCGAGGCGGCGCGAGCCGTGGTGCGGGAGTAGCACATGGCACCGGATCGGCCGCCCCTGGCCGGCGTCCGTATCGTGGCGGTCGAGCAGTACGGCGCCGGGCCATACACCACGCTCTACCTGGCCGACATGGGTGCCGACATCATCAAGATCGAGGATCCCGGCATGGGCGGCGACATCGGCCGGTATGTGCCGCCCGGCCAGACGGGCACCGATAGCCTGTTCTTCGAGTCATTCAATCGGGGCAAACGCAGCCTGGCCCTGGACCTCAAGAGCGAAGGCGGCCGGGCCGTGCTGGAGCGCTTGGTAACTGGGTCGGACGCCGTGTTCAACAATCTGCGCGGCGACTTGCCGGACAAGATGGGACTGACCTATGCCACCCTCGGGAAGATCAATCCGGCGATAGTCTGCGCTTCCCTCACGGCCTATGGACGGCACGGCGAACGGGCCAGCCAGCCGGGCTACGATCCTCTGGTGCAGGCCGAAGCCGGCTGGGCTTCCCTCACCGGAGATCCGGATGGGCCGCCGGTGAAGAGCGGTCTCTCCTTGGCCGACTATGCGGCCGGGCTCGGCGCGGCGCTGGCGCTGATGATCGCCCTGTTCGACGTGGGACGGACCGGGCGTGGTCGCGACGTGGACACGTCGCTATACGACATGGCATTGGGACTGCTGACCTACCCGGCAGCCTGGTATCTCAGCGCCGGTATTCAGGCACAGCGCTACCCCATGTCGGCGCATCCGAGTCTGATTCCCTTTCAGTTCATGCAGACTGCCGATGGCTATCTCGCCGTCGCTTGTGCTAAGGAAAAGTTCTTCCAGGATCTGATTGCGGCCATGGAGTTGCCGGAAGTAGCGGCGGACCCTCGCTTCGCCAGCTTCGCTACACGACGGGAGCATCGTGAGGAGCTATCGGCGATTCTCGGTGCATCCTTTCGCGAGAAGACCACGGCGGAATGGCTCGAACGGTTGCGCGGCCGGGTGCCCTGCGCTCCCGTGCGATCGTTAGCTGAGGCGCTCGACCTGGAGGAGTTGGAGGAGCGGGAGATGCTGGCATCGTACGAACATCCGATCTTCGGCAAGGTTTCGATGACCGGGACGCCGTTTACTCTCTCCGGCTTCCGCCCGACATATAGCAGGGCGCCTGCCTACAACGCCGACCAGCAAGAGATCCTGGATGAGCTTGGCTATAGCGAAGCCGAGCGCGCCGAGCTGGCCGCCTCGGGCGCTTTCGGGAGTCACTAATGGCCACCGAGATTTTCATGCCCAAAATGGGCTATGACATGACCGAAGGAAAGCTGGTCCGCTGGCTCAAGCAAGAGGGCGATGCGGTGAGCAAAGGTGAGCCGGTGGCCGAGATCGAGACCGATAAGGTAGTGATCGAGGTGGAAGCGTTCGTCGCCGGCGTGCTGCGGCGCATCGAGGTGCCGGAGGGGCAGACGGTTCCGGTCGGCACCCGCATCGGTATAGTTGCCGGCGAAGGCGAGGAACTGCCGGCGGCAGACGCCGGGCCGAACCGGTCACCGGACGCCTCTGCAGTGGCGTCCGGCAAACCCGCAGCGCCCGTTGCACCATCGTCTCCGCCTGCTGCCGCGAGCCGACGCCCGACCGGCGCCGACGGTGCGGCCAATGCTTCGCCCCTGGCACGCCGGCTGGCGCAAGAGCTTGGCGTGGATCTGTCAACCGTGACAGGCAGCGGCCCGGGCGGCAAGATCAGCCGCGAGGACGTGCTGGCGGCGGTCGCGGCCAGTTCTGGCGAAGGGGACACATCGACCCAGACTGCGAGTCCAACACAGTCCTCGGCCGTGCAAGCCCCGGAGGATCTGCCGTTATCGCGGCTGCGCCAAACGATGGGCCGCCGCATGGTAGAGAGTAAGACGCAGGCGCCCCATTTCTACCTCACCATGCGCGTGGACATGAGCGAGGCCATGGCCCTCAGGCAGCGTCTGAACGCCAAGGCCGACGAGGCTTTGGCCAAGGTGTCCGTCAACGATCTGATTGTTAAGGCCACGGCAGGGGCGCTGCGGGGCTTCCCGACGTTCAACGCCACTTTCGCCGGAGACCATCTCACAGCCCATAAGGCGATCGCGATAAACATTGCCGTTGCAATCAACGATGGATTGGTCACACCGGTTCTGCACGACGTGGATCAGAAGCCGTTAGCCCAGATTGCAACGGAGTCCTCGGCGCTGGTGGAGCGCACCCGAGCCGGCAAGAACCGCCCAGAGGACTTCGACGGCGGCACCTTCACCGTGAGCAATCTGGGCATGTATCAGGTTGACACCTTCACGGCGATCATCAACCCGCCGCAGGCTGCGATCCTCGCGGCAGGCGCCGTGCAGCGTACCCCTGTGTATGTAGGCGACAACCTGGTACCGCGCGACATGTTGAGCCTGACGCTCTCTACAGACCATAGAATCGCTGATGGCGTTACGGCGGCTCGCTTTCTAGGCGCGATCCGGGAGCGCTTGGAGCAGCCGGAGAAGCTGGTCTGATCGGGCACTCGTAGGAACTCGTCTCATAGCCCAGCGGCAACCGAGGAGGTTGCCGCTGGGCTGGAGTGTCGATGGCAGCAGCATGATGGTGCTGCCCACGCCCTGGTTAGTATCAGCCGCCCTTAGCGATGTAGGCGTCTACGTTGGCCTTGTTGTAGATGTCAAGCGGACCAAGCAAGACTTGCGAGCCACCGGAGAGCACGTTCTTGGTCACCGTGCGGGTGCCGAGCTTGCCAACCTTTACGGTCTCGCCAATCTTGCCTTTGAAGGTGCCTGCCGCGATGGCGTGCCCAATCTCTTCGCCCAGGTAACCGAGGTTAAAGAAGCTCCAGAGTCCGACCTGGGTAGAAGTGCCGTCCATGATGTACTTCCGCATGTCCTTGGCGAATCCCAGCCCGGTTAGCTGGACCTTGCCGGAGAGGTGGGCGACCTCAATGGCTCGGGCGGCCTGCACGACGCCAACCGAGGTAGGGGAGATAATGCCCTTGATGGCGGGGTTCTGTAAGAGTGCCTGAGCCTCCGTGAAGCTTTTGTCCGGTGTATCGCCGCCGTAAGCGATCTTAATAAGATGCATGTTCTTGTACTGCGGCTTGGCCGCTTCCTTCTTCATGAAGGCGATCCAGGTGTTCTGGTTGGTAGAGGTCGGGGTGGCGCTCAAGATGGCCCAGCCACCCTTATAGTTGATCTGCTTCGCCAGGATTTGCAGCAGGGACTTTCCTACTACATCTTCGGAGACCTGGTTCACGAACACCGTGCGGGTGTTATGCAGGACATCGGAGTCCCAGGTGAAGGCCTTGACGCCGGCCTGGGTAAAGGCGTTTCCAACCGTGGGGTCATTGGCGGAGATGCCAATCGCATCCCAACCCTTGGCGGCTTCCGTGTTGATGATCTGCACCTGTGTCGAGGCGTTGGCGTCGGCAGGATCGATTTGCTCGAACGTATCGCCATTCGCTTTGGCGGCCGCGGCGCCGCCCGCCTTCACATCCGCGAAGACGGAGATACCCTTGATCTTGGTGATAAACAGGATCTTGTAACTCTTAGCGTCGGCGTGATGGACACTCGAGGCCGCTCCTACGAAGATAGGGTTCGCCACCAGTAAGGCGAGAAGGGCACCCTTTACAGGCATTGATAGTTTCATGTGTCCCGTTTCCCTTTTCTGCTAAGGCGACGCGAAATTATAGATGACGAGTGCCGTACCAAATGCCACCAGGCACCACCATGGCCCCAGAACGGGGCGCCTGCCGGAAGTACCCTGATGCTGGTCTGCTCTCACCCCCCTTCAGCCGGTATTACTGCTGCTCGCCGTCCTCTTGCGTAGTCGCAGGCCCCAAAGGTCTCGCCCCCGCCTGACCAGATTCGGCACCAGCAGCGATGTGATGAGCAGCGCTCCGATAAGTAGCGTTTGAATCGAGGGATCTACCGGCGGCGTGCGCAAGCGCATGCCGCTCTGCAGCACCTCGATCAGGCAGAGTGCGAGTACCGGTCCCAGCACAGTACCCTCGCCACCGAAGATACTGACGCCGCCAAGCACCACAGCGGTGATCACGTTGAGCAGGAATCCGGAGCCCATGTCGGCACGGGCGTCGCCCTGAAACGACATCAGCAAGATGCCGCCGACGGCAGCCATAATCCCGGATAGGGTAAACAGGGCCACGACTATCCCGTCGACCGGCACGCCAGTGTAGCGACATGCCTGCGCGTTGTTGCCGATTGCATAGGTGTAGCGGCCAAAGCTGGTGCGGTGCAGCAGCAGACCGAAGGCAATCGCCAGGACAACGAAGATCAGGAGTGAGACAGCTAAGCGCTTACCGGGAAAGTGCAGAAAGCCGATGTCAATCGGTCCGACGTAGCCCAGGAAATAGTTGTCCAGACGCAAGAACCCGTTGGGGAGCGCTCCCGAGACGGGAATGGAGTGATCGCCAAGGATGATAAATGCCAGGCCCCGATAGAGGGCCAGCGTACCGAGTGTAACGACTAGGGACGGCAACTTCAGCCTGGTAATGATCATGCCGTTGGCAAAGCCGGCCGCGGCGCCCACCACCAGGGCCAGCACGGATGCCAGCCAGATATCCCACCCAGCGGCCCACACCGAGGCCATGATCGTCGCGGTGAGCCCAATCGTGGAGTCTACCGAGAGATCGATATTACCGCTTATGATGATCATCGTCATGGGCAAAGCCATCACGCCGATGAAGACAACTTCGGTCGGCATATGCGTGAAATTGAAAACGCTCAGAAAACTGTCCGAAAGACTAGCGCTGATCGCCACGCCGATGATCAGCAAGACGACGAGCAGTATTTCCCAGCGCGCCAGGAAGGCAAGACTCATGCTCCGCCTGCTCGTCGTTGTCATGGTCCCGCCACTCCTTCATCCTTTCGCTGTGCGCGTAGAC
>JAQBPC010000350.1 GCA_028287725.1 Chloroflexota bacterium
CCCTGGAGGAGGCTATCGCATACCTCCGGACACGCTCAGACCTTGCAAAAGCCGACGGAGACGTCGCGACCGCCGAGGTCCTCTTGCACTGCGTTTTGGCATACGATCATGACAACAATCTCGCAAAGGAGCGACTTACCCAACTCGTTAATCAGCCTGTAGGCAGGGCCGGATAGCCTTCACGAAGCATGCTAATCGATGACCACGGACAACGTGGCTGTCGTGGCGCTTGTAGGGGAGTGTACGTCGTGGCAAACATGCGGTATGCTCAGTGCCCAGAGGTGCATTTTTGTGCAGGACCCTTCGTCCTTTTCCCTTCGGCGTCGCGGCGCCGCTTTGCCCTGGTGAGATCGTCTCGACATTCCCCTGCGAGCAATTCCGCATTTTTCTAGCGTTTTAGTCAAGACAGCGCGATTAAAGGAGGTCGTATCGTGCAGCAACTGGACCACCAGGCCCCACATGAAGCCAATCCGGGCACCCCGGTGGTCCGAAAGCCGCGCACGGTGAGTGGAGCGGATCTATTGCCGGAGATTCGCCGGTATTTGATGCTCCGTCCCGTCTTGTTTGGGACACTTCTGCTGTTGTTGCTCCTGCATCTCATTGCATCGACCGTGTTCGACCTGGGAACGCTGGTGCTGATACTCGGGATTTATCTGCTCGCCGTAGGTTCCGGCGGCCTGGAAGCCGCGCGCTTGTCCGGCAGTGGAGGCGACCGCCGCCGGCAGGAGCGACTCGCGGAGGATGCGCTGAGGCGGGCGGGCCGGCTCCAGAGTCATCTTGACCCCTGTACGGCTACCGATGATGTGGTGAATCGAATTCTTGCTTCCGGTAATGACCCGCGCAGAATGGTAATCGTGTCGGGGAACGAAGTCGAAGACGCTTTGCGCGCGGTGTATCGGCACTATTCCGAAGCCGAGCGGATGGCAGGTACCTCGAACGGAACCGATCTCCCGCTTACGTTCCTGGTGCAGGAGCTTATCTGGCGCGGACTTCTTCCGCCGGATGTCTACGATACGGCCGAGCCGATTCTGTCGCTTCGGGAGATTGCGGGGGCGCCCCGCGGCCAGATCACGCCGCAGGTTGCTCATGACATCGCACGCGCCACCCAAGCGGTGATTCTCCGCGTACAATCGCTCGGCATTAAGATTCATACCAACCGCGCCCCATTGGCATGGCTCAGGCACGACATCGCCGATAGCGACCCCTTATTCGAGTCGGCGACCGAGTTGGGTGATGAAGATCGGCCCGAACATGAAGGAACCGCCGGCGAGGCGGCCTCAGTGGACGACGGACAGGCCCTGGACGGCGACCACCTGGATGCGCCGACGCTGAAGGAGCCCGTTGCCTCAGAAGCTGCACGGCGCGAATTCCGCCCAGTGAGGAACGCGCCCGAAGCGCCCGATTCACACCCCTAGCAGCGCGATCTGACCGGTGCGCGGCACTCTGCCAGACCAAGTGCGCCCGGGACAATGACCGTCCACGGGCGCTAATTCAATCATCTATGCTATAGACATTATTACGCCCCGCTGCACGGCGCGGGCCCACTGTGCAGTGGAGGACACAATGACGGACGCCGGCCCAGAGATGGCCAAACAATACGACTTCGAGAACGTGGAACCAAGGTTGTATCACTTCTGGGAGCAAGGCGGCTACTTTAAACCGCGCCATTCCGACGATCGGCGGCCTTTCGTCATCAGCATTCCACCGCCGAACGTCACTGGTGAGCTGCACCTCGGCCATGCACTGTTCGTCACGATTGAAGACATTATGATTCGCTACCACCGCATGCGTGGCGAGCCGACCCTCTGGGTGCCGGGCACCGATCACGCCGGTATCGCCACACAAAAGGTGGTTGAGGATCTGCTGGCGCGTGAGGGTACGAATCGCCACGAGCTGGGGCGCGAGGCCTTTATCGAGCGGGTCTGGCAGTGGAAAGAGCAGTATGGCAGTACCATCGTGCGGCAATTGCGGATGCTGGGCGCATCTTGCGACTGGGACCGCGAGCGCTTCACGCTAGACGCCGGCCTTTCGCGCGCGGTGCGTGAAGTGTTCGTGCGCCTTTGGGAGGAAGGGCTGCTCTATCGCGCAGCACGGATGATCAATTGGTGCCCGCGCTGCTCCAGTGCTGTCTCCGATCTCGAAGTTGAGCACGAGCAGCGACCGGGGAAGTTGTATTACATCAACTATCCGCTCGCCGACGCTGACGGGAACCCGCGCGCGGATGCCACCATCACGGTTGCCACGACGAGACCGGAGACCATACTTGGAGACACCGCGGTCGCCGTTCATCCTGAAGACCCGCGATATAGGGAACTCGTCGGCCAGATGCTCGTCGTCCCTGTGATTGGGCGACTCATTCCCATCGTCGCCGATCGTGCCGTGGAACCGGAGTTCGGTACCGGGGCCGTAAAGGTCACCCCGGCACACGATCCCACAGACCTCGCCATTGGCCAGCGGCACAAGCTGCCACAAATCCAGGTGATTGGCTTCGATGCCGCCATGACGGCCGAAGCAGGGCCGTATGCCGGACTGGATCGATACGAGGCCCGCGAGCGATTGCTCGCCGACCTTGACGCACAGGGTTTGCTTGAGCGGGCGGAAGATTACACCATTAATATAGGCCTCTGCCAGCGTTGCAATACGGTGATTGAGCCATTGGTCAGCACCCAGTGGTTTGTTCGAATGAAGCCGCTTGCCGGACCCGCCGCGGCTGCCGTGCGCTACGGCCAGCTCTCGATCGTGCCGGAGCGCTTCGCACGCGTGTATCTCCACTGGATGGACAACATTCAGGACTGGTGTATTTCTCGCCAACTGTGGTGGGGCCACCGGATCCCAGCATGGTACTGCTCCACATGCAACGAGACCACAGTGTCGCGCGAAGACCCGACGGCGTGCGGCAACTGTGGCGCGGACACCATCGAGCGGGATCCCGATGTGCTGGACACCTGGTTCAGCTCGTGGCTCTGGCCATTCAGCACTCTCGGCTGGCCAGACGATACCGACGACCTTCGCCTGTACTACCCGACCAGCGTGCTCGAAACGGGGTACGACATCCTCTTCTTCTGGGTCGCGCGCATGGTCTTCGCCGGCCAGCACTTCACCGGGACACTGCCGTTCCACACTGTCTACCTGCATGGGCTCGTGCGCGACAAGCAAGGGCGGAAGATGAGCAAGTCCGTGGGGAATGTGATCGACCCTCGGAAATTGATGGCTCAGTATGGCACCGATGCGCTCCGTTACACCATCGCGACGGGCGGAACCCCAGGTAATGACATCAAGCTCGATCCTCAACGCGTCGAGGAAGGGCGCAACTTTATCACAAAGATTTGGAATGCCGCGCGCTTCTCGCTCTCGCACGATCTCCGTGAGGCGGCCGGCCAGCCCATCGAGCCGCGCACACTTGCCGATCGCTGGCTGTCCTCACGTATCAACCGCGCCGTCGCCGATGTCACGCGACTGATCGACGGGTACCAGTTTGGTGAAGCAGGCCGGCAGGCCCATGACTTCTTCCGAAGCGAGTTCTGCGATTGGTACCTGGAGATCGCCAAGACTCAGCTCCAAATGGATGCGGACACCCACGCGGCAACCCGCGGGCTGCTGCTCCACGGGCTGGACACGAGTCTGCGCCTGCTGCACCCGTTCATCCCTTTCGTCACGGAGGAGATTTGGCAGCAGTTACCGCGGAGGGAAGAGCCACTTATTGTGGCGCAGTGGCCGGAAGCCGGCCCGCGTGACGAAGAGGCTGAGCGGCAGATGGAGACGATCTTTGCCGCGATCTACTTCGTCCGCAACGCCCGCGCCGAGCTTGGTCTCGACCCTGCGCGCCGCCTCCAATTGATTGCTGTCTCGAGTGATGGCGCCGCATTACTGCGGGAGCACGAACCTATTATTGCGGCCCTGGCACGCGTTGACCTCACGGTACATGAATCGCTGACCAACCCACCTGCCCAAGCCATGCATTTTGCAGTGCCCGGTGTTGAGCTGTACCTGCCGCTGGAAGGTGTCGTGGATCTGGATGCTGAGCGCGCCAGACTGAAGAGCGAGATTGCCAGACTTCAGGATGCAAACAAGAGCCTCGAGAGCAGGCTATCGAGCCCGCAATTCGTGGAGCGAGCACCGGCTGCAGTGGTGCAAAAAGAGCGGGACCGATTCACGGAGAACGTGGCTTTGCTCAGCACACTGGAGGATCGCCTTGTTGCACTCCGTGGCTAATTGGAAATAATAGTCCACTGAGTCCATTGACCCGCGCAGTAACGTAACGTACGCTCAGCAGTGCCGGGCCCTGCACCCGGAAAATCCACACGGCAGTACCGAACGTCGGCCACCAGATGGTCACGCCCTGGAAATGCCCCACCTTGTTTGTGCGAGATGATGAGTAATCTTCATAAGACTGTACAGGCCCCCGTTCGCCAGACCCGCGCGCTAGCAGTAGCGCCGTTCGAGGGATTCGACCGGACAGTTAGCCTCGCGCTCCAGCAAGAAATCATTGACGACCAGCTTGCCGGATTTACGGAGGGCGAGCTCAAAGTAATGCTTTCAGTGACGCGCGCTACGAACGGTGGCCAGCGCGAATCCGTGCCGCTCAGCGTGCGGGTGCTCTGCGAAGGCGGAGCGCCTGACACGTTGCCTGGGCGTGGAACCGGCCTGTCGCCGCGAACGGTGCAGGCTGCCTGTACAGCCCTCGAAACAGCTGGGTACCTGCGCATTACGCGAAGAATTGCACCGGACGGAAGCGGCCTGCCGTCGCTCTTTACGCTTCCGCTCAATGTGCACGGGATGCGCGGCTCAGGCGAACAGGTTTCGGCGCGGTTCCCCGGCTATGCCGCGGGTCGGCGTGTGCGGTTGCCGCTGCTCGTATTCGACAAGTTGTTGGCCGAGCTGTCTGGCGCAGAGCTCAAGGTGTTGCTGTACGTCCTTCGCCACACTTTTTGCGTTGGCGCGGCAGACGAGATAATGCCGATGGCTCGCCTGGTCGAAAATGCTGGCTTGAGCCTCCGGCATACCCGGTTAGCTGTGACCGGACTCACGGCGCGGGGCGTCATTCAGGTGCAGCACCGGCAAGATCCCGAGCGCGGTAAGTTGCCGTCTCAATTCGGCATCAAGGTCATCGGCGAAGCAGCGCCCTTCACCACCGTACCCGCCGTCCCAGGAATGCAGGCTCGCACTGCCCGCACGGAAGAGCCGGCAGGCGAGCAAGTGCGCCCAGTGTGGTTGCTCCCCACAGCGGAAGCTGAAGCAACCGCGGAAACACGGCTCGAAGTACCTACCAAGGAGCAAAACGTGACTGCCCCGGAACCTACGCTTCAGGTTTTCCCGGCTCAGGTAGCAAACGCCAAGCCTACGGCTGAGCAACCGGTCCCAACGTCAATCCAGGGAGCGCCGAACGCCGCGCAGCCGGCGCGCCAGGGCGGCCCCATACTCCCGCGCACGATTCCCCCGTCGATGACACGCGACAGCAATCCGATCTGGGCCGCGGCCAAGCAGATACTGTCCACTCGAGTGCCGTATCAAACGTTTGTGGAACGTGTCGCGCCGACTTCCAGCGTAGGATCCGGCGGAGCCGAGCTGATCGTCGTCGTCCAGGACGAATATCATCGCTGGTGGTTAGAGTCCAAATTGGGCCGCCAGGTTCGTGAGGCGCTGGTCGAGGCAGGGTATGGCGACGTTCGTATGCGGTACCTCAACTATGGCGGCGTCATACCGAACGAGAACGAACGCCGCTAATTCGTAGCCTGCTGAACCTACTCCGCGACTGTAACCGTTTCCCGTGACCACGTCGGCGCGGTAGAGACCGCAAGGGTGCGTCTGCGGCCTTCTACGTATTAGTGGCCGCGCTCTTGTTTGGATTGGCTGTCGTCTGGAGAAAGTGGCCCCGGAAGAACGGGTCGCATTGTAGGATGGGGTACGACCCGTTCTCCCTGAGGCCATAAATGGGGAGATGATTGCAACTAGACTGTATCGCCTCTGCGTTCCCCATTGGTTAAACGCGCGTTAAGTCTCGGTTAAAAGTAATGACAGCGGCCCCCACGCGCCAATCAGTACGCTACTCAAGGTAGCCGCCGGTGCGCTCCAGATCATGGCGCAAAGCTGGGCCGAGCTGCGGAGCACGCGATTTAGCGCACGGCTCGACATCCTGTGCCAGGGTCGTCTGTTCCTGTTGAGACGATGTTGGACGAGGCTGGCGCCTACGCCAAGCAGCGACCGGAAGGTCAACTCCGTTGTACAATTGATTCCGCTAGCCGGCCATTTCAACATGGAGGACTATTGGACGCCGACGTGCAGGCAGTGCCTGTCCACAATAGCGCTGACCAGGAGATCCGGCTGGCGCTCGATGCGAAGGAAGTCGTGCTGTCCGGCGCAAGCTCGCGGGGTAAATTGCCCGAGCTTCTGCGCCAAATCATAATCACCGCTGTATCTGGCTTGGTCTTCGCCTTCTTACTGCAAATAACGGTCCAGAACTACGTGGTGCAAGGCGATAGCATGCTCCCCAATGTGAGAACCGGCGATCGCGTGCTCATCGACCGGCTTGCGTATCGATTCAGCAGCCCGCACAGGGGCGATCTCGTGGTGTTCCGATTTCCTTATGACTGGTATCAACATAATTTGATCAAGCGGGTGATCGGCCTCCCCGGCGATGTCGTGCAGGTGCGGCCCGGGACGGTTCTGGTCAACGGCAAGGCGGTGCGTGAGCCATACGTCCATATGATTGAACGCTACTGGTATGGACCGCAGCGCGTGCCCGCCGGCGAATATTTCGTGCTTGGGGACAATAGGGCCGTGAGCTACGACTCGCACCAGTGGGGCTTCGTCCCCGCAAGCGACGTGTTTGGGCAGGTAATGGTGACCTATTGGCCACCAGCTGACTTCCATATGTACGGGTTCTAATGGAGGCCCAAGCGGTCGAAGCAGTTGAGGCTGCCGCCCCCAGTAGTTTGCAGGCCGGCATCATGCGAGCGGCCACGATCATCTTGCTCGGGAACATTCTGAGCAGGGTCGTCGGCTTCGCTCGGGACATCGCAATCGGCACAATCTACGGCGCTGAAGGCCCTGTCTCCGGCTACATTACAGCGCTGAAGGTACAGACCTCGGTCTACGACTTGCTGATCAGCGGGGTGATCAGCGCCGCCTTCATTCCAGTCTTTTCTGAGCTGCGCGACCGGCGTGAGGAATTTGGTCGCGTTGCCAGCACAGTGCTCAGTGCCACTGTCGTAGTCATGGTGATCGCCACGCTGCTCACCGAGGCCTTCGCGGTGCCGCTAATCGGTTTGCTCGCGGGCGGTCAGACGCAGGTGAATGACACTGCGGTGCCCGCATTACGCCTGATGGCGCCGGCCATCCTGTTTCTCGGCATATCGGGTGTGCTAACTGCGCTGCTCTATGCGAAGCAGCGGTTCATATATCCCGCGTTCACGCCTGTGGTCTTCAACGCCGGCATTGTGCTGGCCGCGCTGGCGCTTCACGCTCCACTCGGGATCACGGCCCTGGTTGTCGGCGTGCTGCTGGGCGCCGTTGGTCAGGTAGTGCTGCAATTGAATGGGCTCAAAGGCATCCGAATCCGCGCCCTCTTTGAGCGTCACAACCCCTACGTTCGAAGAATCGGACGGTTATACGTACCGGTGGCGCTGGGTCTAATCGTCACCCAGGCACAAGTCTTCCTCGACCTGCATCTGCAAAACTCCACCGGCTCATCGAGCGCCGCGTGGCTCTACTACGGCACTAGGATTTATCAGCTGCCGCTTGGCTTTGTGGCTACCGCGATGAGCCTCGCATCGCTCCCGACCCTCTCGGTGCTCGAAGGAAGAGCATATCTCGAAACGCTGACTCGTGGGCTGAAGATCGTAGCAATGCTCATCATGCCGGCCGTGATTCTTCTGGCCGTATTGGGCACGCCAATTATCGCGCTCTCCCTTCATCATGGGCAGTTCAAGCCAACCGACGTCGTGAACACTGTGGCAGGACTACAGTTCTACCTGCCTGGGCTCTTTTTTGCCGCGGTCGATCAGCTTCTCATCTTTGCCTTCTACGCGAAGAACGACACCAAGACGCCCGTTATCGTCGGCGTCATATCGATCGGTGGCTATGGCCTGGCGGCGCTACTCGGCCTCAACGTGTTCCATCTGGGATTTCGGGGACTCGCGCTCGCAGACTCCGTCAAGCAGTTCGTCCATGCCGCGATCATGTTCGTCCTGCTGTGGCGCTGGCAGGGTGGCCTGGCCGGCTTTGGCATGTCTCGACTCGCCGTAAAGGTGGCAGTGGCCTCGGCCGTATGCGCCGCCGTCTGTGTCATTGAACTTCACCTTGGCGCCGGTATCACACATGGCTTGAAGCTCCTGGCGTTTGTGGTGGTATCGTGTTCGATTGGGCTCGCTGTGTATTTCGCCGCCCTCCTTGCATTACGAACCGAGGAGCTAACGATGGTGGTTGGGCGATTACAGACACGACTCCGGCGAAACCGCTAACCACGCGTTGTAGCGGCACGTGCATAGACGCCAAACTAGGTGAGCTGGCCGAAGTCGACGAACAAAACACACATTTCTTAGAGCGCGGGAAGGGATGCGATGAACGAGGCACAACCTCAGTATCAATGCGCGGTACTCACGATTAGCACCGGCGGCGCCGAAGGCTGGCGAGAAGATACGAGCGGTCCCGCGGCGCAGGAGTTGCTACGCGAGGCAGGCTTCACAATTGCTCGGGCGGAATTGGTACGAGACGACGTCGAGACAATCGCGGCAGTGCTGAAGCGCTGGGCCGACGAAGACCACATCGCCTTGATCGTGACAAGCGGCGGGACCGGGCTTTCCCCGTTCGACTTCACACCGGAAGCCACGAGGAGTGTGATCCAACGCGAAGTTCCGGGGATAGCAGAAGCGATGCGTATGCGCACTTTGGAGAAAACGCCGATGGCGATGATCTCACGTGGCATCGCTGGATCCCGGGGGCAGAGCCTGATCATTAACCTCCCGGGCAGCCCGAAAGGCGTTCGCGAGTGTCTGGAAGTCGTGATGCCAGTGCTCAAACATGCGGTCGCCTTGATTCGGCAAGACAAGACCACGCATTAGCACGTCAGGACGCTAGCCCGGTGCCCGTGAGCACGCAAAACCGTAATTTGAGCAATTTGAAGATTTCGGCTCCACAAGGGTTGACACCTGCTCTAGCCCGGGCGTATATTATCCCTTGCCCCCCAAAAAGGGGTAGCACCTTGACAAGCAAATAGCGTGATAATTTAAGGGTATCCAGACCGATTGGGCCATCGTGTTCAACCGTGATTCTGGTGCTCTTCATGCAACTACCAAACCTAAAAGATCCACAATAAATACCGTCTTTGGTTCCCCATAAGGGGAAGCACTTTGATGGAGAGTTTGATCCTGGCTCAGGACAAACGCTGGCGGCGTGCCTAAGACATGCAAGTCGCACGGGGGGCTTCGGCCCCGAGTGGCGGACGGGTGAGGAGCGCGTGGAGAACCTGCCGTGCT
>JAQBPC010000353.1 GCA_028287725.1 Chloroflexota bacterium
AGCACGGCAGGTTCTCCACGCGCTCCTCACCCGTCCGCCACTCGGGGCCGAAGCCCCCCGTGCGACTTGCATGTCTTAGGCACGCCGCCAGCGTTTGTCCTGAGCCAGGATCAAACTCTCCATCAAAATGCTCCCGAAGGAGCGCCTCTTGACGAGGTATAGTGCTTATTGTTTTTGTGCGGATGGCTTGCTACGCGTTCTGACGAACACCCTTCGTAATCCCTTGGTCGGCATCGCCCACCAGAGGAAAAGACGGTAATTTCGCGTTCACGCGCTCGCTTGTCAAAGTGCCGCCCCCAGAAGGGGCAAGGGTTAACTTAACATACGCTGAGAGCGTCTGTCAAGTACCTGGGCCGGGAATTTTGAAATTTCCGGCCCCCCTCGAAGGGGCAAGAGTGAATGTACCGTGTGGTGAAAGGCATGTCAAGGGAATGTGGGGGGCAAATTTTCGGCATAGTTCAAGGCTCGCGGATATATCCCCGTTCTCGCTTTTGCGGTGCTGCGCGCCACCCCCGCTTCCCACGCGCAGTGCGACGCGGATCCCTGGAAGGAAAGGCGCACGTATATTGATATGGGGCGGTGGCCGGTAAGTGCCGTATCCTCCCGCTCTCTATAAGGAGTAATCGTTGACCCCCGATCTTACGCCGCTCGGCATCGGCGGCGCGTACCTGGCAGGACTCGCTTCGTTCCTTTCACCCTGCGTATTCCCGCTTGTGCCCGGCTATCTGTCGTACCTGGCGGGGACCGCCGGCGAGCACGCCCAGCGTGACGTGTCGCCGGCGCGGCTGCGCTGGCAGATTGCCTTGCATGCCGTCTTTTTCGTGCTTGGCTTCTCCTTGATCTTCGTCGCCCTGGGCGCCACGGCCAGCTCGCTCGGCGATTACCTCCGCGCCAACCAGGTGACCGTGCGGCAAGTGGCCGGTGTGCTGTTGATTGTGGCCGGCTTGCAAGTCTCGGGCGTGCTGCGCATTTTGCCGCTCATGCGCGAGCGGCGTATGGAGGTGGAGCGCGGCGACCCGGCGCTGCTGAAATCCGCCGCGATTGGCATGGCCTTCGGCGCCGGGTGGACGCCTTGCGTGGGGCCTTTCCTCGGCTCGGTGCTGACGCTGGCTGCCAGCAGCGGCTCGCTGCGTGAAGGTGTGGTGCTACTGCTAGTCTATTCCTTCGGCCTGGGCCTGCCCTTCCTGATCACCGGCTTGCTCATCGACCGGATCACGCCGGCATTCCGCCGCGCATCGCGCTTCATCCCGATCATTACCCTGGCGAGCGGCGCTATGCTCGTGGTAATGGGTCTGCTGGTACTCTCCGGCACCCTGGTGCGGCTGGCGCAATACTCGCCACTCATTGGGGGATAGTCCTCTTTCGCCATCGCGGCGAGAGGCGCCGGCGCATGACGCGATCGAATCCTGGCTTTCGCACCGGCGTTTTTCCTGGACTGGGCCAACTCGCAGGGAAGTACGAGCATGAGTTCGCTAATCGAGACCAAGACTTCGTGGCAGGTGCGAGCCTGCTAGCTAGGCGTGGGCCTGTACCACCGCGATGGCCCAGGGTGGCATGGTGATCCTTGTGCCCGATACCCGCATATGCTTGATGGCGCTGACACCCGCCGGCATGTTCTGCTCGGGTACGATCCACCACATATCGTATGGCCCGGCCGGCATGTTCCGCAGCTCGACGGTGTGCGACTGCGTACTACTGGGATTGACCAGCAAGATCCGGGCGTCTCCCCGGCCCGCCAGCGAGGCGGCCGCGGCAATACCCCAACTTTGCACGCCGCTACCCAGTTGCAGCGGGACTGGATGGCTGCCGAAGTGCTGACCTATCAGGGTGTAGACGGACACGGTAGCCCGCGGCTCGAGCGAGGTGATGTCGAATGGCTCCTGTGCCGGACCCGTGATCGGCGACTGAACGGCCATCAAAATCGGATTCTGGCCCACGCCTTGAGCATCCCGCCAGACATGGGCAATCATCTGCGCGGTGAATAAGGCCTGCGCGTAGCCACTGTAGACATTGGGCTCGACAGCGCTGACGTTTGCATCGATCGACCAGCGGCCAAGGATGATGCTGATCGAGCCGGACTGGCTGAACTGGCTCAGGCTATCCCGCAGATCCTGTAGCCAAGAGTCGACACCGGGGCGGCCACCGTGCCCATGTTGCACGGCCTCAACCACGCTCTGCGCCGTCGGCGGTGGGCCGGGCGGCGCATAGAGCAGCGGCGCGTAGTGGGTATCAATTGCGGTGACGGTGTCTATCCAGCTCTGATCGGTGGCGCCGGTGATCCACTCATCGGCGACAATCTTGATCTTATGGTGCTGGTAGTAGGGATCGGCCTGGCTCATGGCGGACGCGTAGGCGATCACGAGAGCTGCGTATTGGTCGGGCTGGATCACCTGCGCGTCGGCGAGCCGTCGCTGGGCCAGCGGTACGGCGAAATGTTTCCAGGAGGCCGGTGAGTCGCCGATCTCCCAATAGGGATCGGGGCATTGTTGGTGAGCAGCGTGGACACAATGCTGCCAATAGTAGGAGACGAGCCCGGCGGCCCGCTGCGGATCATCCACCTCACCGTTGACGACAATCAGCGGCTGCGCCTTGATCCGGCCGGCGAAGGCGAGAAACTGGTCAAGCTTCCCACCCTGCCCGGCGAGGCCATAGCACTCACGCCGGCTGCCGACGTCGCCATAGATACAGCCGCCCTGCCAGTCGTAATCGTCGGCGCCGATATCGCCAAAGCGAAGCACGTTCAGCTTGGCGCGCTGAAGGATATCGGCCATGCTGCTGTTCAAGATGTCGCTCGTGCCGCTGCCCATGCCGAGCGCCACAGTTTGCGCCGGAACGCTGCTGGAAGATGCGCCAAGGGCCACGGCGTCGGCCGGCAAGGTAGCAGCATGGTGCACGGTTGGCGACGAAGAGGCCAAGGTATAGGTCAAAGCGCCGACGCCGATCATCAGCACCAGCAAGCCCAGCAGCAGCCAGGGCCGTATCAATGCCCTACGAGAGACATTCGGAGCGAGCGTGTCTGGGTGTAACCCCCTGCGCTGACCTGTGCGACGATCGATAGTGCCGACCCCTGGCTGGTAGTATCTTTGGCTTGATAGACGACGGGAAGCTGGCAGCGATACGTGCCCGTGGCACTGGTGAAGCTCGATGGGCAGGGGATAGACTCCCCGTCGGGATACGAGAGCGTTACAGCCACCTGGGCGCCGGGATCGCTATCAACTCTAATAATCAGATTACTATTATTGCGAATGGAGCAGGACGTGCGATCGGCAGGACACCATGTCAGCACGTCCGCCGGGCGGGCAAACAGACGGGTCGAGGCCAGGGGTATAGCCTGCACGATGGTGACGGAGCCCGGTACCACCTCGGTATGCCCCGGCCTGGTAACCGTGACGAGCAACTGGGCCCGTGCATACCGCGTGATCGGGTTGTAGTGGATAGGAAGAGTCAATTTAGCGTTGCCCAGTTTATCGGCGACCGCATCCAGAACGGCTGAAGTACCGTCAGGGAACAGTAGCTGGATGTGGATCGTGGCCAGTCGCTTTGTCAGGATGACCAGATTCAGCTGGGATCCCGACTGCACGGTCGAGCTGCAAACCAGGACCTCCGTGGTGCCGTAGCTAAACTTGGCCGGATGGTCCACCGGGGTTGAGCAGCTAAGCGAAGAGATATGAGCCCCTCCAGCGGCGCCGACGGCAGCCCGGGGGTACGGCGCGATCCCACAACAGAGCACGAGAAACAGGATCAGCATACCGGCGGCACGACGGATCATTAGCGAGCACATTTCTTCCGGGACGGAGCCGGACAAGGCAGATCAGGGGACTATACATAGCCTTTACTATCTATAGAGTACGCCAGCGCCATTGCACCGTTGTTGTCGAACTGTTAACGATGTGTAAAGTCAAGGCATTCTGGCTATCGCTGTTCTAGATCTCTATAATGCTACGATACTGAACACCGGTCTACGCTAGAGCGCGCCGGCTGCTTGGCGCAGGCGAAAAATGACATGAGAGGGTCGCGCGATGGGCGATGCGGACGGCAATCTGTTGCTGATATCCGAGAGTTACAACAACGCCGATATGTACCACACTATTGGGTTTCTGTTCTCCGATCCGGTGATTTTTCTCCGGCATCCGGCAGGCACGACCCTGGTATGCTCGAACTTCGAGCGCGACGAAGCCGCCAAGCATAGCAAGGTACGGGATGTCCTCAGTCCCGAGGATCTCGGATCGCTGGAATTGCTCGACTGGAACCCGCACGAGGCGTACGCGGAACAAGTACGCCGGTTGCTCCGCCGTTACGACGTGTCGGATGTGACCATTACCGAAAACACGCCTGTCCATGTGGTGGACTATCTGCGAGCACATGGCGTTACCGTCACCTGTGATCCCGATGCCTTGCTCGGGATACGCATCGTCAAAGGTCCCGAGGAAATAGCCGCGATTGAAGCGGCCCAGCGGGCGACCGAGCAGGCGATGCGCCGAGCGGTTGAGATCATTGCCGCCAGCGAGCCGCGAGACGGCGTGCTGGCCTATGAGGGCGCCACCCTCACGGCCGAGCGGTTGCGGGCCGCGCTCGACATTACCCTCCTTGAGCAGGAGTGCGTGTGCGATGGCATGATTACCGCCTGCGGCCCGGATGCCGCGTCGCCCCATAACCGTGGGACTGGGCCGCTGCGGCCAAATCAGTCAATCGTGCTCGACATCTTCCCCCGGCACAAGTCGCTTCGCTACTTCGCCGATATGACACGAACCTTGAGCAAAGGCGACCAGGGACCTGAAATCCGTCGCATGTACGACACCACGCTGCAGGCACAGGAGCTAGCGCTCAGCTTGATCCGGCCCGGCGCCAGCGGGAAGGCCATCTACGAGGCTGTGTGCCGCCTCTATGAGGAGGCGGGCTATGCTACGTCGCTGCGCACTGGCTCCCTCCCCTCGGTTGGTTTCAGCCATGGCCTCGGACACGGCGTGGGGCTGGAGATTCACGAGAAGCCAGGGTTGAGCCGGCGCGACGACACGCTGGCGGTGGGCCATGTGGTAACGGTCGAGCCCGGCCTCTACGACTCGCGCATAGGTGGGGTGCGCATAGAGGATATGGTCGTCGTTACGGAGGACGGTTGCCGAAATCTCACCAATTTCGAGAAGCAACTAGTGGTGTGATCGAGCGATTCATCGCGGCGCCCCTCGACCGCCAGGCGCTCGTGCGCACGGCGATGACGCTGACGGGGCTGGTCTGTATTGTGGTGTTGATCTTCATGCTGCACCAGATCCTGCCGCTGGTGATTCTCTTCGCGGCGCCGATCATGGCCATGCCCGCCTTGGCCTATGCGGGAGCGCCGTTGGGCTATGCCCTCGATAACCGTGCGCTCTACGTGGAGCGCAAGGCGCTCCGAACCCTGCGCGTACCGCTCGACCAGATAGTAGCGGTGCGGCTGGTACCACGCGCCTCCCTATATGGGGCTATGCGGGTCTATGGAACTGGCGGCCTTTTCGGCTGGGCTGGGCGCTATCGCATACGCAACGTTGGCGCCGTGTCGATGCAGGCGACCAATCTGGAGCGCCTCATCGTGATCGAGCGGCGGCGCCGCCGGCCACTCCTGATCAGCCCAGCGGACACCAACGCCTTCCTGGCGGGATTGCGCCGCCAGTACAGGACCATCGAGGGCTGAGATTCGGCTGCCAGGGGCGCTCGATGATTAAAGTCACTTCCGTGCATGAATCCGCCCGTTCCGGGAGGCCTTGCAGGCGCCAGTGGCTCGTTCGTTTCGTCGCCGCCAACATGGTAGAGTGAAGGAGCGCCGGACCATTGTACGTCCTGTAACCCATAGCCGAACTGCGCTGCCGGCCAAGAGGAGACGCCTGTGGATATCTCGATCGAGTTCTGCGTCGTTTGAAGCTATCTTACCGATGCCGTCAGTTTGACGGAAGAGCTTGTCAACAAATACGGGCGCTCTATCAGCAACCTCAGCTTGCACCCGAGCAGTGGGGGCGTGTTCGAGATAAAGCTTAACGGCACGCTGATCTTCTCCAAGAAGCGCCTCGGTAGATTCCCAGATCTGGGCGAGATACCGGCGCTGATCGAGCAGCATCGTTAGCCATAGGCGCGTGCCGCGAGGCTGCCCTTCGAGCTAGTACCCGTGCGCCTTCCCATCTCCACGTCTGCCTGAGGATCTCCCAATCTTGGTGCTTTTGTGGAAGTGCCGTACAGTGTTTTCCATGTGCGTGGCAGTGCTGTTCGTCCTATGCTCATCCCGTTCGTAAGTAGAGATCAGTTCAAACCAGGACTGGTGCTATACAGAACGGGAAGGCGAAGCGCGATGAACTCAGAGGCAATTGGTAATTTGGTCGTGGCGGCCATCTTACTGGCGCTGGTGCTGACAACTTTTTGGCTGATTCGGTGTCGCCACGCTAAAGCACTTCAGATCGTGAGCACCCTTCTCCTCTGAGTGGTCGCGGGATTCGTAACCTTCGGGTGGTTGGCTTTGGCTGCCTTGGAGACTTATGGATACAACCCTGGTGCGGCCTCACAGGATAAAGTCACGGCCGCACAGTTCTACGATATTGCCGCACTTGGCACTGCTACCATAGCGATCTCGGCGCTGCTGGTCCTTTTCAGGCGGCCACTGCACGCAAGGTGCCTTCA
>JAQBPC010000386.1 GCA_028287725.1 Chloroflexota bacterium
CCGGATTCTCCCACCAAGCCGAAGATCTCACCTGGCATCAACCGGAGATTCAGGCTCTTCACGGCCTGGAATCGCTCCTGTTGTGTCGGATACGATACAGTGAGATTTTCGACCTGGCGCAGGGCATCGATGGGCATGCTCTACTCTCCTCTGCTCACCTCAGCTCGAACGTGTGGCGCGGGTTCTGACCAAATCTGAGACTGACTGGCGTCATCGTGCGGTGCCTCGCAGGCGAGGATTGGCGACTTCATCCAGACCAATTCTGATAATCAACAACGCGCTGAACACGAGGACCAAGACCACGGTGGGCGGGCTCCACCACCACATCCCGCGCGGGATCGCCCCCTCCCCAAGGGCCGTCTGCATGATGAGGCCCAGCGTCGGCATGGTAAACTGACCCAGACCCAGGAGCTGCAGTCCTACGGAGGCAACGATGCCGCCGTACACGGAGCCGACAAAGCCGGCCAAAAGGTAGGGGAGCAGATTCGGCAGTATCTCCAGGAACATGATCTGGAAGCCGGAGCGGCCTGAAAGTTTGCACATGGACACAGAGGACTGCTCGCGCAGGCTCAACACTTGTGCGCGGATGGCCCGCGCCGGCCCGGGCCAGGAAAAGATGGCGATGATTAGGGCCATCGCCTCCACCGTCGTGGATTGGGCAGAGTCACAGGCCCTGCCTGATTGTCTAGTTGCCTCTGCGCGCCTCTTAGAGAACGACAAGCTGCGAGTCAGGCTGTCAGCGGACGGCACGATCTTCTCGCTGTACGATAAGGAGCACCAGCGCGAGGGAGTCGCAGCAGGCGGTGCGGCGAATGCCCTGCTGCTGTATCAGGACGACGGCGACGCCTGGGACATACCGATGGATTAGGTGCTGCGGCCACGGCAGCAAGCGACGCTTCTACAATCCGAAGCACTTGTCGACGGACCCCGTGCCATACTGCGGCAGTCGTACAGTCTCGGCGCCTCGCGGCTCGATCTGCAGATGGTGCTCTCTGCAGGGAGCCGGCGCCTAGACTTCATTACCACGGTCGATTGGCATGAGCGCGGCACGCTGTTGCGGGCCCGCTTCCCCCTGTCGGTGCGCGCCTCCGAAGCCACATACGACATACAGTTTGGCACAATACGGCGGCCGACGCATCGCAACACGAGCTGGGACCTTGCAAGGTTCGAGGTGTGCGGCCAGAAGTGGGTGGATATTTCAGAGACCAACTACGGCGTAGCACTGCTCAATGACTGCAAGTACGGTCACGGCGTGGAACAGAACGTGATAAGCCTTAACCTGCTTCGCAGTCCCAGCCACCCGGATCCGGTGGCTGATCGGGCAGAACACACGTTCACCTACGCGCTCTATCCCCATGCCGGCGGACCGGGGGGGGCGAAGTCGGGCGCGCCGGCTACGAGCTCAACGTGCCGCTCACGGCTCTGCTCGTGTCCCGCCACGAAGGTACCATGCCGGCCACGGTGTCGTTCCTGCACGTGGAAGCAGCGAACGTGGTGGTCGAGACCGTCAAGCAAGCTGAAGATGGCAAAGGCATTATCGTGCGTCTGTACGAGTCGCAGGGAATGTCGGTCCACGCTCGCCTGCACAGCGCGTTCCGCCTTGCGGGAGCATCGGAAGTCGACCTGATGGAAGAGTATGACGCTGAGCTCCCGATCAATGGGAGTAGTGTCGATCTCCAATTCGGCCCATTTGAGATCCGGACGTTGCGGCTGATGACGGCGGACCCTGTCGGAGACTCTGTATAGGTCCGTGTCACGCGCCCGGTCGAAGAGCTTATCCGGCAGACGTATGCACGAACGGCGTTCGCCAGTCGTTCGTGGCGAGATTATGGAAGCCGCACACTCCCCAATCGCCTAAGCTCATCCAGAGCACCTTCGACAATTTCTAAACCGCTATCCCAAAATGCGCTTGAGCGAATTGGGAAGCTGTGGTTGAGAGCGTACAGAGGATTATTGGTCACAGGCGGCTGTTGGACAGAGATAGGGCTCGCGGCCGCTGCAATCGTCTGGTCATCTGTTCCATGTCCTGAAGCAACATAGTCATGCCGTTAACACGACATTGCCACGTTCAATTACTTGAGGCGTCATTAGGAGATGATCGCCAAGAAGCGCTCGCCTCAACCTGAAACGGCAAAGCCTTGAGAACGAAATGTGAAGAAATCGGCAGCGACAACGAGAAAGCCGGCCCCATGCAGGACCGGCTCTCTGGTAGCTAGGGCGGAAGCGACGGGATTCGAACCCGCGGTCTCCTGCGTGACAGGCAGGCATGTTAGGCCACTACACCACGCCTCCGAGCCATCTGATCGTAGCAAAGCGTTATGAAAGTTGTCAACGCCGACGACCTCAGGCATTTAGACACGGAGATTTTTGGGCACACCAAACTTTGTTGGACAAATTCAGAACGAGGCCGGCCGAACCCGGTGTGATACCATTCACCCATGCATTCCGACAATACTGCTGATTTCGATGTTCTGGTGGTTGGCGCCGGCCACAGTGGGTGCGAGGCCGCGTTAGCGGCGGCTCGCATGGGCCGTCGAACAATGCTGCTGACGCTCAACATGCGCAACGTGGCGCTGATGCCGTGCAACCCGTCTATCGGGGGACCGGCGAAGGGACACCTTGTGCGCGAAATCGATGCACTCGGCGGTGAGATGGCCCGTAACGCGGACCGCACCAGCATCCAAATTCGTATGCTGAACACGGGCAAGGGCCCTGCGGTGCAAGCCAAACGCGTGCAGTCAGACAAGCATGCCTATAACGCGGTGATGCATGACGTGCTAGCAAGCCAGCCTAATCTCTCGCTTCTCGAGGGCACCGTCGAGACAATCGAGGTAACGAGCTCGAATGGCGGACCGTCGGTCGCCGGGGTTCGGCTCCTCGACGGCTCGGAGATACGCTGCAGGTCCATCGTACTGAGTACGGGAACGTCGCTAAACGGGAAGCTGATTTGCGGTGAACGCGTCAGCAGCGGCGGTCGGGTCGGCGAGGCCGCCGCGCTTGGGCTTTCGGGCGCGCTCCGCGCTCTCGGGCTCGAGCTTGGTCGCCACAAGACAGGTACGCCACCGCGTATCGATCGCCGAACCATCGACTACACGCTTACCAAGGAGCAGCCTGGAAGTGGCGTACCGCTGTTTTTTAGCGATGCCGCGGAGCAGGCGCTACGAGACGCTCGTACCGGTGACATGCGAGGTTACCATGAGCTTTGGGGCACCGAGGCCGCAGCCCCGAGCGCGCCGAGCCTTTCCCTGGATGAACGAGAATGGCGCACGCAACTTTCGTGTCATTTACTCCACACGGCTGCGGAGACGCATCAAATAATCAGGGAGAACCTTCATCGAGCGCCAATGTTCAATGGCTCAATCGAAGGCGTCGGTCCGCGATACTGTCCATCGATCGAGGATAAAATCGTCCGATTTGCTGAAAAGGAGAGCCACCAGCTCTTCCTAGAGCCGGAAGGATGGAACACGGACGAAGTCTATCTGCAGGGGGCGAACACCAGTCTGCCGGAAGATGTGCAGCTTTCAATGCTGCATAGTATTCCCGCACTGCGTCACTGTACGATGATTCGCCCAGGCTACGCGGTCGAGTACGATTATGTCCCGCCGCATCAGACCAGCGCTACGCTGGAGAGCAAGGCCGTTCGCGGTCTGTTTCTCGCCGGACAGATCAATGGGACCTCCGGCTATGAAGAGGCAGCAGCCCAGGGTCTTCTCGCTGGAATGAATGCTGCGCGCTACGCGAGCGGTGAAACTGGAGTTGTTCTGCGGCGGGATGAAGCCTATATTGGTGTGCTCATCGATGATCTCGTGTCGCGTGACCATTACGAGCCGTACCGCATGCATACGTCTCGCGCCGAATACCGCCTCTTGCTCCGGCAGGACAATGCAGACGAGCGACTGGGTAAGATCGGCCGTGAAGTTGGGCTTGTATCTTCGGAACGGCATCAGCGGACCTTGCATCGTCTGGCCCAGAGGGACGACGCGCTAGTACGACTTGGCATGGCCAGGCTTCCACGCCATCGCGCGTCAGAGTTTGCAGAATTGTTTCCCGAACTTGGCGAATTACCGAATACTGCCGAAGAGCTACTTCGCCGGCCCAACGCGCGCTTCGAAATGGTTCGTGCGCTCGTCGACGATCCGGTACTTGTCGAATTGCCCACAGACGTGGCGGAGGCCGTTTGGGTGCGGGTCGCGTACCACGGATATCTCGAGCAACAAGAGCGCCTGGTCGCACGTGCCCACCGCATGGAGGACACGCAAATACCCGCGAACTTCGACATCGCGACCGTTCCTAATCTTCGCACCGAGGCCCGAGAGAAGCTACTCCGCTTCAGACCCGCGACGTTGGGTCAGGCAGGGCGGATTGCCGGTGTGACGCCGGCGGACATCTCCGTACTGATGGCCTGGCTCTATCGCCACCGAATGTACACGGCGGTCTAACCTCCTTAAGCGGGATCTGGCCAACATTATCCAACGTCTGGTAGGCAGGCGCAGCTTATCGAATGAGGCTATGCGCCGCCTCGGCGGCATGAGATTCGAGTCCTCCTGCAGAGTGCCAAGTGGCATGAAGGGTGATTGCCCAAAGGAAAGTCGTCCTGTATCGTCACAGTGACGATGAACAATGAGAATGTGGCTACTCGGGGGCGACTTTCAGCTGCGAAAGCCGATCGGGTGCATCGGCGCGGCGTGAGCCCGCTCGGCCTCGCAGGGCTGGTTTGCGCCATGCTCGCCGGGGTCTTTGTACTCTGGGGCTTTTACTCTACTAAGGGCCCAAACGGGAGCGACTGGCAGACGTTCTATATCGCGGCTGCGCATTGGCGCGATGGTCAGAAGGTCTATACGGTTGCGGACGGGTTCTATAACCCGCCGCCTGTATTGTTACTCATTCGACCATTCCTGCTCCTGCCGTATACGGGCTCGCGTATCGTGTGGGGCGTTCTGACCACGATAATGCTCCTTGTCTCGGCTGTCCTCACCGCCAATGCGACCGGGTGGCGGCCTAGCCGCCAGGAACTCATCATCGGCGGTTGGCTCATCCTTTTCTATATTCCAGCGATGCTGCTCGCACCGCTTACCGGCAATCTCTCCGCACCTGTATTGTTGAGCTATGCGCTCGCATTTTGGCTTTTCGCTCGTGGGAAGGATAGTCTTGCCGGAGCCGTGCTCAGTCTCTCGCTTATCAAGCTGCAGCTTGCATTTCTGACACTCCCACTATTGGTCTACAAGCGCCGCTGGCGGGCAAGCGCTGCCTATTGCGTGACCGCGTTGGTCATCCTTGCAATCTCATTTCCCCTCGTGGGACTGGACAACTTCAAGGACTTCGTAAGCGTAGAACGTTCAATCGCCGGCTGGACCAACAGTAATGACGCGCTGCAACTTGATGTGCCAGGCATTCACGGTATGCTTCTTCAGCATTGGCCACACAGCACCGGCGCGGAGCTTGCGGCGAACATTATCAGCGTGCTCTTGGTTCTTGCGCTGGCCTGGTACTGGCGAGGTCCCTGGGAGCCGAGCTCGCCCCATTTTCAGAGGGGATGGGCAATTGTCGTGCTGGTGACAGTGCTCCTCGCGTCATACGCTCACAGCTACGACATGGTCCTGCTGATATTCCCGGCGGCACTGCTCTATGCGGAGAAGCTCAAAAAGCTCGTGAATGGTCGTGCCGCTACGGCCGCACTCTATGGCTTGTACATATGTCCGGGGATCGTGCTCCTGGTGCGCCAGCACGCCATGGTACCGGCGATATTACTTGCTATCGTCGTACTTTGGAAAGGGTCCGATTCCGGTAGGGTTCGTTCGATGACGGTCGACAGCCACAGCAACCTGCTCGTCACTGCCGATGCTTGAGTAATCGCGCAGCTCGTCGGCAGCCGCGGCGGACCTGAGGTAGCCGCGTAAAATGCGTGGCTGTCACGGTGCATGCGCGCGAGGTTGAATACTGGCGAATGGACATAGCTGCCGGCACTCACAAGTGGTCCAGGATTATGACTGTGTCGCTTCCGATATGGTCTATTGCTCGAACTCCGTGCCGGAACCGCGACGATACTGCATCTAGCCAGGTTTGAAGTTGCGCTTGTCCTGGAAAGATTGCATGAACGATGACATAGGTGACGTTCAAATTCTTCATCAAAGCCATCGATGCTGCCGAGGGAAATGATT
>JAQBPC010000398.1 GCA_028287725.1 Chloroflexota bacterium
GTATAACTTGCTGTGGAGCCTCGGGATTGCCGCGAACGTCCACATGATCCCTCCGGCCGATCCGATGGAATTCAGCAACCGGCAGGATGCATTGGCATGGTCGAGAGACATGCTCTGGCTGCCGGACCGCATCACCGACGAAGACCTTTGGGCGCAGCTCGAGCCGCTGTTAGTACGCAGTGAGGCCGGCCTTACCATGCGCGAGGCCCCTGCGCCTACCGCGGTCGTGTGGTGGCAGACCGCATGATCCCGGACCTGCTTGGCCGATGCGCCTTAGCTGCCGCGGCCATCCGTGGCGGGTGCAGGTTCAAGCACGAGGTGCCCACCTAGCTCACGGCGGACATCCCCAACCTGCAGCGACATTGGGTGGTATCGCCCTTCCCGCCATGCGGGAATCATATCGTCGTAATGGACGCTGCCCACATGACCTGACTGGCCCGTCGTGTGCATCGACAACGAGTTCTCGAGCTTCCCCAAATCCACAATCTGTCGATACGATGCCGTCCAACCATTCTTGTCAAATGGGCTATACAGCGGTAGGAACGCAGCCGCAATAGTGTTGTCATCTCCGCCCATTTCCACGGGACCTCGGTTGAACAGGCGGTCGAGCGGCGGTCTGATGCCAAGAACATGGTTGAAGCCAAGGCGATTGAGCCGGCCCCATCGCCAGTTTGAGACGTCCCTGTCCAAGCGCTCACTGAGGAAAACGATTGTATTTGAAAGCGCTGTTCGGAGGGCGCTGTCCCAGGTGATATCCGGCACGCCCATCCGATCGAACCAAGCGTCGTCACGCTTTTTGGCAAGATCGTAAACAAACGGAACCGCTCGAGTGAAGAAGCCGTTTCGAGGTGCAAGCACGGAGCTCCCGGTACCCAGATACTTCTCGGTAACGTCTCCGAGAATTGGCCCGAACACTGCCCGCAACAAGTGGTGCTGGAAGACCAGGCAAATGCAGCCACCGACGCTGTCGGCCGTGAGGTAGCCGTCCCACTCTCGAGCCTTTGCTAGCGCGGCGCGCTCTTGCTCGGTGGCGCCCTGGAGTTGGCTCAACAGCGCCCCTGCTTCTCGACCTGGTATCGAATACACGTCTTGCTGTATGCGACGGAAGTCCTCAACAGTCAGATCACTGCGGTCGCCGAGCATATCCGCAATACGCTGCGCGCGATATCCGGGTAGCCATTCGTTACCCAGCTCATACGGGTAGTCACTGCCGACTAGCCGGTTGTTGGCCGTGACCACCTGGTGTGAAGCGGGGTTATAGGCGTGCGGCAGCTCTTCAAACGGCACAAAGCCGGTCCATTCATATTCTCCAGTCCAGCCAGGCACCGGCAGTGCACCGTTTCCCTTGGAGCGAATTGGGACGGCGCCTGGCGTGTAGTAGCCGATATTGCCGTCCACGTCGGCGTAGACGAAGTTTTGCGAGGGTACATCCCAATGCTTCAGCGCTTCCGTAAACTCGTCCCAATTGCTTGCGCGGTTAATGCCAAGCACTGCCGTGCCAAGCTCACCAGGTGTCAGCGCTGTCCACCGTAACGCCAGGGCGCGTGTCTCGCCTTCGATCGCGGGACTAATTACGGGGCCGTGATGCGTAATGAGCACCTCTTCGATGATCGGCGCGCGCCGGCCGCGCACCACGATCTCCTCGCGAATTAGCGTTCCATCTCGCCAGGTGCCCTCGAAGAGATATTGTTGCTTGTTTTCAGGGTTGAGCTGCTCAAGCACAAGATCTTGAACATCGAGGAGCGCGGCTGTCACCCCCCACGCAATGCGCTCGTTGTGGCCGATGACAACACCAGGCGTACCGGGCAGACTGGCGCCTACGACGTCCAGGCCCGGTCCCGTGAGCTCAATCTCATACCAAATCGAGGGAATCTGAACGGACAGGTGAGGGTCGTTGGCAAGGAGCGGTTTTCCGCTGGCGGTCCTAGTACCATCCACGACCCAGTTATTACTAAATCCACTTGTACCAGCGCCGGTAGCGGCCAGAAATGGCTCGAGCTCGGCATAGGCGTCCACTAAGCCCGTTGCCAGGCTTCGCGGCACGGTGCCGCCCGGGATCACGATTGGCTGATCCGTGGCGTATGCAGGCTCAAGTGCAGCAGCCATTGTTGGGCCCAGCCGTTCCAGAACGGCCATACGCACCAGCTCGCTATTCCAGTTGGCACAGAGGGACAGGGCCATGACCTTGCCGAAGACCAGGCTGTCGGTAAGCTCCCACGGTGCGGGACGCCAGCCCAGATTGGGAGGCGGCAATGCCTTGGCAATCAAGAACTCCAAGGGCCACTTGCGCTTGAAATTCGACACGTAATAGTTGACGCCGTGGCAATATGCCTCGTACAACGCCTTGCTGTCGGGATCAAGCCGGCGCGCCTCCTCCTCGGCCACCCTTCGGAGTCCCATGTGGCGCATCAGCCGGTCTGCGCCGAGAGCCAATTCTCCGAAGAGCTCAGAGAGCGTGCCTGAGCCGACTCGCCGATTTATCTCCATCTGCCAGAGGCGATCCTGAGCGTGCACGAAGCCATTGCCAAAGTAAAGGTCGTGTGGATGCGAGGCAATAATATGCGGTATTCCCCAAGCATCACGATCGATTGTCACCACGCCGTGGAGTCCAGGAATACGAATTGTGCCGGTGGTGTCCGGCAACGGCCCTTTTACGGCGCGGCGGGCAACAATGGTTCCAAGACCGGCGAGAGCGGCGCCAGCCGTTGCCGCGGCGCCGGCATTCCTGATCCATGAGGTCATTGGAGAATACCCTCCCTGGCATTCACCATAGCGGTAGCGTTTCACAGCAGTCAACGCGGATTGATTTAGCCGCTGTGGTACACTTTAGACGTGGACACACTGGTAAATGCGCCTGGAATTTCAGAGCGGGTGGCCGCGATCAACACGCGCGTCGACCGCGCCGCCAGGCTGGCAGGTCGCGTGGGCAGTGACATTACGCTCATCGCCGTCACGAAGACGGTTGATGTCGATGCGGTTCGTGAAGCCGCCGCCGCGGGCATAACGGACGTTGGAGAAAACCGGGTACAAGAGCTAACGTCTAAAGTGGCCGACCTGGTGGACCACCCGCAACTCAGGTGGCACCTCATAGGTCAGTTGCAGCGGAACAAGGTGCGGAAAGCCGTGGAAGCGGCCAATGCAATCCATTCGATCGATAGTTTGGAATTGGCACAGCGAGTAAGTGAGCAGGCCGAGCGAGTGGGCAAGGTTGTCGACCTATTTGCCCAGGTAAACATCAGTGCTGAGACAAGTAAATCTGGGTTTACAGCACACGACTTTCTCGCGAGCTCAACATCACTTGCCAGATTACCGTCAGTACACTGGCGAGGCCTGATGACAATCGCCCAAGAAGGCGCGGACGACGAGATGTTACGACATGTATTCTCTGAGCTACGCCAATTGCACAGGACGGCGGCCGAGTCGTTCGACCCGACCGGTTGGAACGCACTATCCATGGGCATGACAAACGACTTCGAGATCGCAATCGCGCAGGGCGCTACGCACGTCCGCGTTGGCAGAGCTATTTTTGGCGAGCGGCGCATACGTGTGGGTGAGGGAATATGAACACCGCAAGCATTGTCGTTACGTTCCTCAACTCCGTTAACTTGATTTTATGGGTATCGATTCTGGCTCGTGTCTTGATGAGCTGGTTCGCCGTAGGCACTGCGGCTGGTCCTGTCGTGCGCCTGCTCGACGACATTACCGAGCCGATTCTCGGGCCGCTACGCAGGGTCATTCCGCCAATTGGCATGATTGATATCACGCCCATCGTCGCTATCTTCCTCATTCAGGCGGTATTTAGCTTGATCACGCGACAGATACACTGACGATCGAGCGGAGAATTCTGGCACGCCCCTTCAGGCGTGCCAGAATTTTTATGCGCCCCTAGCAAGAATCCAGAAGGCCCGCGCGATGGCGATCCGCGTCTGGTAATGCGTGCACCGCCCGTTGAGTTGCCGCACACAGCCGCCTTCCTGAGTCGGAATGTTGCCACTTTGAATCAGCTACACTAGAAACACTACCGCCGAACCGTGGAAAGCCGGCTTGCTTCTTCAGTCGCTAGTCCGCGCCACACGATTCCGCAAAGAAGGGGATTACGTGAGTTTCCAGACCCTCAAGGGTATGCGCGATCTGCTGCCCGACGCGTGGCCGCGATGGGACATGATCCTCGATACGGCACGCCGCACCGCTGGGCTCTATGGCTACCGGCGGATTAGCACCCCTATCCTCGAGCCAACGGGCCTATTTGCCCGCGGCGTCGGCGAGGTCACCGACATCGTACAAAAAGAGATGTACACGTTCGAGGACCGCGATCGCTCGTCAATCACGTTGAAACCCGAAGGCACCGCGCCGGTGGTGCGTGCGTATCTCGAGCACGGGATGTTCACGGTACCACAACCGGTAAAGCTTTATT
>JAQBPC010000447.1 GCA_028287725.1 Chloroflexota bacterium
AAGATACAACCCATCTGTGTCATCTGTCGTATCTGCGCCATCTGTGTTTCACGGGATCCCGGCGACGTGCCAATTCAACGCAAAAGACCGCCTGGTAGCGATCACTGGAAGCGGAAGATATGACCCATCTGTGTCATCTGCGGGTTCTGTGTAATCTGTGATTCTGTCGTATCTGCGTAATCTGTGTTTCAGTGGATTCCCGACTCCAATGCCAGCGCGACGGCTGCCTCCTGCGTCATGGACATCCCCTCGGTCCAGGCAGCGCTGAACGCCACCTCGCTCAGCGCCCTGCGGATGAGCTGCAGCGCCCGCTCGTGGCCGCCATGCTGGACCGGCGTTAGCGGCACTCCGAGCGCCGTTCGCAGCGTTTCCGCGGCCCCACCGAGCAGCGCGCCCAGGTGGGCATGCCCCTGCGCGGCCGCCACCCAGGCCATGCCTTCCAACCCCTCGGCCTGCTGATCCCTGGCGTCAAGATCCCGACTGAGCACGAGGCACTCATCGAAAAGTGCTGCAGCTCGATCGTAGTCGCCTTGCATGAATGACACGATGCCAAGGTTAGTCAACGAGCGTGCGCTGCCGTGCTTGTCCCCTAGACGGCGCTGCAGAGCCAGTCCCTCCTCGTAGAGGGAGGTCGCGCGCCCGATATCGCCCTCCATGTACGCGACCTCTCCCAGGTTGCCCAGCGAGAGCGCTATACTCTGCCTGTCCCCCAGCTCGCGCAGGAACGCCAGGCTCTCCTCGTGCAGGGCCGCCGCGCGAACATAGTCGCCCTGCCTGCACACGGCGGCGCCCAGGTGACCAAGGGTGATGGCAGCACCCAACGTACCTCCTAGCTCCCGCTCCAACTTCAGCGCCTCTTCCTGGAGGGCCACCGCGCGCCCGTAATCGCCCTGCCGGAACACGACAAGTCCCAGGTTACCGAGCGAGCCCGCGACCCCTTTTCTGTCCTGCAGCTCACGCTGCAACGCCAGGCCCTCTTCATACAAGGTGGACGCCCGATCGTAGTTGCCCCTTTGGTACGCCACCATCGCCAGGTTGTTGAGTGCGGCGGCGATACCCCAGCGGTCGCCTAAATCGCGTTTAAGCGCCAGACACTCCTCGTACAGGGCGTCCGCCCGACTGTAGTCACCCTGCCCGAACGCTACCGTGCCCAGGCTGCCGAGCGTACCGGCAACGCCGTTTTTGTCTTGCGCCGCGCGATGCAGCTCCAGGGCCCATTCGTGCAGGTCCGTCGCCCGATCAAAGTCGCCCTGCTGCCATGCCAGGTTGCCCGCTCCGTTCAGGGCCTTGGCACGGGCCGCGTGTGAGCCCAGGCCACTACCCGACGCCGCCTCCAGCCAACGCCGCCCCTCGCCGAGGTAGCCGCGCACGTACCAGAAGCGCCACAGCGCACCTGCCAGTCTTAGTCCGGTCTCTACGGCCCCGTGCTCGCCCGCCCAGCCCAGCGCCGCCCGCAGGTTATCGTGCTCAAGCTCCAACTGGGCCAGCCACTCCGCCTGCTCCGGTCCTTTCAACTCCGGTTCAGCCCGCTCCGCCAGTGCCAGGTACCAGTCGCAATGCCGTTCCCGCACCGCGTCCTCTTCGTCCGCTGCGCACAGCTGCTCCAGGGCATAGTGCCGCACGCTCTCCAGCAGCCGGTAGCGCACGCTCTCGCCTGCTTCCACCACGTTCACCATCGACTTGCCGATTACGCCACTCATCCGCTCGACCACGGCATGCCGGCTCAACGATTCGCCGGCGCAGACCGCCTCCGCAGCCTCCATCGTCCAGCTCCCCGCAAACACCGCCAGGCGCCGAAATAGCACCCGCTCGCCGGCTGTGAGCAGGTTATAGCTCCACTCTATAGCAGCCCGCAGGGTTTGCTGGCGCGGCAGGGCGGTGCGATTCCCGTCGCTCAACAGCCGCAGGCGGTCGCCGAGACGTGCCGCGATCTGCTCGACAGAGAGTACCGACAGGCGTGCCGCGGCCAGCTCAATCGCCAATGGAATGCCGTCCAACTGGCTGCAGATGTGCAACACCGCCGCGGCGTTACGCTCACTAAAGGAGAAATGTGGTTTCGCCGCCCTCGCCCGCTCCAGGAATAGCTGAATCGCCTCGTAGGCCACCAGCTCGGCCACAGGTGGTTCATCCGCGTCGGGAAGCGAGAGCGAGGGCACCCGCCAGATGATCTCGCCCAGCACGCCAAGCGTCGCCTGGCTCGTCGCCAGGATGCGCAGCTCTGCTGCCCGCTGCAGCAGCACTGTCGCCAACTGTGCACACCCGGCTACCAGGTGCTCACAGTTGTCCAGCACCAGCAGCAGCCGCTTGGGCGCGAGGTGCGAGCTCAGCACCTCCAGGGCAGCCTGGCCCTCTACCCGCTGCACCTGCTCTCGCACCCCCAGCGCGTCCGCCACCGCCTCGGCAAGGCGCTCCGAGTCACTAACGGTGGCCAGATCGGCGAGGAACACCCCATCCGGATAGTCCTCGAGGAGACCGCGACCTACCTCGAGCGCCAGCCGCGTTTTGCCACAACCACCCGCCCCCACCAGCGTCACCAGCCGGCAACCACCCGTGCCATCCCGCAGCAGGCGACTCACCTCCGTTCGCTCCCACTCCCGTCCCACGAAGCTGGTCAGTGGCGCACGCAGATTGGTGCGAGGCGCCGGAGGCATCAACGTTACCGGCGCTTCGGCCAGCAAACGCGCACGCACCGCCTGCGTCTCCCCTGCCGGCGACTCACCTAGCTCCCGCTCCAGGGCAGCTGCCAGCGACCGATACACCTCCAGCGCTTCGCTGCGCCGGCCTTCCGCTGCCAGGAGTTGCATCAGCTGTCGCGCCGCGTCCTCATGGCAGCGATCGGCGGTGAGTACCGTGCGAAAGCAAACCAGCGCCTCGTCCGTAGATCCTGCTGCCTGGCTCAGGTGAGCCAGGTGCAGTAGTAGCGCGAGGTGCTGATCCCGTAGCTCTCCACGACGCCGTTCTACCCATTCGTCATAGCGGTCTTCCGGAAGGTACTCGCCCCCATAGAGGGAAAGCGCGGCGTGGCAGCGCGTCAAGTCTTGTCCTGCGAGCGCCGTGGCGGCCTCGCGCGCGAACGCCGCTGCGTCCAGCCAGCCCGCGTCCGGCTCGCCATCCACCACAGGCGCCAAGACCAGGAGATCGCCCTGACTTTGGAGGTGGCTGGCCGCTGCTCCGGGGCTGTCGAGCACCTTGCGTAAGCGGTAGACTGCGGAACGCAGCCCTTTGGCCGCCTTGTCGAACTCCACCTCCGGCATAAGCAGATCGATGACCTGCTCGCGATGCAGCCTATAGCCGGGTGCGCTCAGCAAGCATTTGAAGAGCGCCGCGGCCTTCCGCCTGCCCCATAGTGCCGCCGGCACTAACTCACCCGATCGCCACACCGCGAAACTGCCCAGCGTGCGCACCTGCAGAGTTCGCGACGACGCGACAACAGGCATCACCTGCAAGACGGTCTCTACGCTTGACCACTCCTTGCCCAGGTAGCGCGATCGTACGCGCCCGCCCTCCCACCAGTAGGCATACCAGTAGGGTCCGTGGCCACGTCCCGGCGGCCTGCAGCTCGGGCAGCCCGCTTTGCCACAGCGCCTATATTGCTGGCTGTATTTGACAGAAGCGCCACCAAGGGGCTGCGGGGTCGACATGCGGAACTTCCCCTGAGACTAGCGAGGACTTGCGACACCCTTGTTGGACAGAAAGCGCGATAAGCACTCCGATGTGCGTCGCACGCTGATGAACAGACCAGCGAGCTCAGCACAACTGAACTAAGTCTACCCTACCAATCGGACTGACGCTTGCTAAGTAAACGTAATCGGGAAGTCCGGGTTGCATTGGCCGGCCCAGCCGCTCGCACGTACCGCGCAGTGATCATCGCCGGGCATGCGCAACTTTTGATACGAATCTGGCCGCGGCGGGGTCACGGTATCGCGTCTCGCCGCTTGTGCAAGGCTGGAAGGCGGCCTTGCACAAGGACGCGACATCTCCAGAGAGGATAGGCGGGTTGTCGATGGAACGCAGCGGTGATACGGCACGCGTAGGATTGCGGAGGGCTCAGCTAGAGCACCATGAACCCGAGCATAGAACGCCCATCAAGGCAACGCCTAACGGAAAGATGGACTGCAAGGAAATGGACGATTGTCGGATTCCACAATCGATGGGCGAGACTGAGCAGGCTCGTCACCAGTGGGCAGCGGAGCTACGATCGACCCCTGCTGAGCGTGCAAGACACATTCGCGGCACACTGGCCGCGGCAGCCGTGCTTGGTGGGCTCGTCTGGCCGCTGCACGACAGTGTCACCGTTGCTGCACGGCAGGCGACTACCCAGGGCAGCGCCGTCATCCATGTACGCATGAGCGGCGCGTTCAGCACAGTCGTCACGCTGACCGGAGCGTCCTCAGTCTGCCAGCTAGCACACTTTCCGGCTACCAAAGGCGCGAATGCCACAGCGGCCTACAACGTCCTGCTTATCGCGCACAACGCCAGCGGCGTGGGGATGAGGCCGCCGGCAGCGGATGCATTTGCCCTGGAGATGACGGATTACAGGCCGGCCAGGCGGAATTACACCGGAGCCGCCCTACTCTCCGTGGTACTGCACCGCCACTCCTACTTGTACAGCATCATCGACAGCGCCTCTTTGACCGTGAAAACCGGCGATGGTGGTCACACCGGCAGTTTCCAGGCAGTGGGGCTGAAGCCCAATAACGGCACCACCGGCGGCAAGGTAAATGCGTCCGGTACCTGGACGTGCTCGGGCTTCCAGAAAGTGACGGTGTGACAGCACGTGCTGCAATCACATGATTAGACCACGTCGCGATACGTCTCATCGCTTGTGTAGGGCCTGGATGCGACCTTGCACAAGCAAATACCGGCTCCAGAGGAAATTGGCGGACTCACCATGGAACGCGGTGGTGACGCGTCCCTCGTAGGATGGCGATGTGCCCAGGTGGCGCCTATGAGCCGGAACATCGATTGCGCCACTGAGGCGGCGAGCAAGACACGGAAGGAAAGCAAGCACATGGACGACGACCGGTTCGCACAACTGGAAAACCGGCTTGCACACGTGGAGGATGAGCTCGTGCACGCGCGTCGCCAGGTTGACGCCCTGAGGCGATCGAGCCGGGCCGGGCTCGCGGAACGCCTGACAAGCCGCCTGGTCCTGTGCGGCGCGGTCGCGCTTGGCGCGCTGTCGCTGGGCACGGCCGCGGCGGCGCCCGCGCCGCAAACACTGACCGTGAAAGCGCCGTTTAGTGTGGTCTCTGCCAACGGAACGATAGTCTTCAGAGTCGGTGTCGACGCGCTAGGCGGAGGAGTCGCGAAAATCTTCTCCGCTTCCCAGAACCCTGTTCTATCACTACAGACTTCCGTCGCAGGCGCGGGTGGCGAGGTGGCAGTCAGTGGCGATGTGTCCGGGCAGGTGGCGCGACTCGGCGGCAACGGTGCCCAACTCGCATTGCGCTTCTACAAAGGGAGCACGATAGAAGCCGGCATGGGTGCCACCGCCGACGGGGGGATACTCGAGATCTTTGACAAGAAGGGCACCAGAACGGCAAAGGTCGCGAACAACGGCAGTGGTGGCACCATGGGGATCTACGGCAACGACGGGAAGAACACGGCTCTACTGGGCAACAGCGAGTCAGGTCGCGGAGGGTTGGACATTCTCAGCGCGAGCGGCAACCCGGCCGCGACGCTCGCGGCGGTGGCGGGCGGCGGCTACTTCGCTGTGGCCAACCAAGCCGGCATCGCGCGGGTCGAGGCGGGAATCTTGCCCAGCGACCAAGGCATCGTGCGCGTCTTTGGACCGGGCGGCTTCGACTTTATAAAGGGCCGCAAGTAGTCTGCCTACCTGACGATATAGGGCTGGGCACTGGTAGAAAGGCCGGTCCCCCCGCCGAGCTCGCGCCCACGACTTCGTGCTGTCTAGCTGCAGTGAGTAATACATCGGGCTGAAAACAGAAAGGCATTGTAAAGACTGCGCGGTACCGCCGCGTTGCGTCACCGCCACGGGGCTACTGAATAGACCGGCGCCAACCGACGAAAGGACAGCTGTGGTGTACAGATCGGCCATCAACCTGGAAGCGCTGCGCGCGTCAGCTTTGCAGGACCCATCCGGTGATCGGCTGCCCTGGATTGAACAGCCTCTTTCGCGGCGGCGGGTCCTTGGCATAGCGGGCGCCGCCGGTCTTGGCGCGGCGCCGGTGGTGCGCCTCGCGCATGCGCTGACACTCGGCGACGTGGAACTGGTAGAAGGACCTGGGCGTATCGCATTGCGGATCGCGGGACTTGATCTCTGGGTGATCGATACACGGTGGTTTGCCGGATCGCCCGCGCTGCGAGTGGTGCGGGAACAGGATCACGTGCACATCACGCTTCGCGGCGCACGGTTTGCAGGCACCCCGCTGCCGGCCGACCTGACCTGCGATCTGCGCCGAGCCTTACGTGGATGGCGGATCTCGATTGTGCTAGCCCTGGGAGGATTTAGC
>JAQBPC010000474.1 GCA_028287725.1 Chloroflexota bacterium
CAGATGCTGGCGGCCGTCCCACGGCAGAAACCGAAGCGCGGCGGCGGTGGCGCGCTCGCCGCGCTGTTGAGCACCGCGGCTCTCCTTATCGCGGCAGTGCTGATTGGCCGGAGCTTAACAAGCGGCGGCGCCTCGCCTCCCACGGCAACCGGTACTCCATCGCCAACGTCCGCTGCCACCTCGGCGCCTAAGCCTAACGCAACGACAAAGCCAGTCGTGGTACCAAATACGACCGGCCCATCAACGGCGACGGCCGCCGTGCCGTCTGCCACCTCTGCCCCGGCGGCTACGGCTACAGGCGCAGCAACGAGCACACCCGCTGCATCGAGCACGCCGGCCGACACCGCTACGGCCGCACATCCCGCTACCGCGGCGACCACACCGACGCCGGTCGTTGGCCATCACACGCCAACACCAACGGACAGCACGGCGACTCCCGATACCGGGTCCAGCACGTCGGGAAGTGGCAAGACCCACGGCACGACGATCAGCCTGGTGACCGCAAAGGGCGTTGGCTCTGACTATTCCGCGGTTGGCGCAACAAGCTCATTCCCCGCGAAATCCTCGGCAATCTACGCGGTTGCCGCTCTGCATAAGAAGCACAAAGGCGATCTCGTGGCCTTCACGTGGCGTTATCCCGATGGAAGTCACTTCACGTACAAGGTCAGCGCTGTTACCGCGAACAGCGGCGATATTCCGGCATATGCGGAGCTTACCCCAAGTGGCCCCGGTAACTACACGGTCACAGCATCTATCAACGGTCACGAGTTGGCCAGCGCGAGCTTCACGGTGGTCGCCGGTAGTCACGCCGCGTCCCCAACGGACACACCGACCGGCCAATAATTGATGCTGCAACCGTCGTCGATCCTGCCCCAACGCAACGGGTCTCGGCGAATAACAGGACACCGGCAACCTGCCGGGATTTGGCAGGTAAAGTACACTAGTGCGGAGTGCTGCTCCGCGTGGGCTTTGACGTCACAACCAAAGTAATGCAGCGAGAACTGCTCGATGCGTAAATCATCGCGACCATGAGAGGAGTAGCTCCAAGGTGACCCCAATCCTTGCAACGATCGTCACACTACATAATCTGGCGACGCATCCCGCGGCCCAAGCTGCCGGCACAGTCAAGATCACACACGTGCAGGCAGTGTTGCTGGCGTTGTTACAGGGTGTGGCGGAGTTGTTCCCCGTGAGCAGCCTTGGCCATACAGTGATCCTGCCGAAAATGCTCGGCTGGAACATCAACCAGCACTCGACCTCGTTTCTCCCCTTTGTGGTGGCGCTCCACCTGGGCACCGGCATCGCGCTGGTCGTCTATTTCTGGCGGGACTGGGTAGCCATTGTGACGCCCATGCTGCAGAGCATTCAGCGTGGCTCCATGGGCAACGATCCAGAGGAGCGCTTGGGCTGGCTGGTATGCGCCGGAACGCTCCCCCCGGCAATCATTGCTGTATTCTTCGAGGCGAAGGTTCGCGACTTCTTCGCCGACCCCAAGATTGCCGCGGCATTCCTTGTAGTAAACGGCTTCATCCTCTTCTTTGGTGAGCGACTTCGCGTACGTGCCAACGCGGCACTAGCAACGGCGTCTGGTGGTGCTTCGGTTGACTTGCGTACGCCGCGGCCAATCTCCACCCTCACTTGGACAGAGGCGATCATCGTCGGTGGATCGCAGGCGCTTGCCTTGCTTCCCGGCATCTCGCGTTCAGGCGTCACCATGGTTGCCGGTTTAGCGACAGGCTTAACGCACGAGGCTTCTGCGCGCTTCGCGTTTCTGCTGGCGACGCCGATTATTCTTGGGGCAGCCGTCCTCGAGATACCAGCTTTGTTTAGCGCGGAAGGCCGACCGCTGCTTGGGGATGCAATCTTGGGTGGCGTGATAGCCGGTATTGCCGCCTTTATAAGCGTGCGATTCCTGATGCGATACTTCACAGTCGGCAAGCTGACGCCATTTGCCTATTACTGCTGGGCAGCAGGTGGGTTGGCGCTGGTGGTGCTTTCAGTACGAGGTTAGATATCCAACGGGGTACATATCGGTGGTATGCTGACAGGCGTACCGTATATGGTTTCCGTGAGTGAATAGATGAAGGGAAGTTGTTGTGCCAGCAGAACAGCGTAGGATGGTTTTTCTCCTGTCGATTGCAGCGGCGGTTGTGTTCGTGATCATCGGCATACTCTACCTCGCCGGTGATTTCATTCCGTCCGGCGTGCATCATAAGCATGCGATTCTTGCCTTCGTGCTTGCGGCTGCCTCGCTCGTACTGGCGAACTTCAACCGCGCGGGAACCGCGGCCCGGCGCTAAGTCTCAGCTACGCTGACGTCCTCGGGACGTGACATGGAAAGCCGGTGGTATGTTCCGCTCAAAGAACATACCACCGGCTTTCCGCGTTTCACGGCGCAGCACATCAGGTAGCGCCGCCTATGGCAACCATGGTGTCGCCCGCCGATTAATGGATGTGCAGGTGGAAGCCAAGTGGATGGCCAAAGTGATCTGGAAACCTCGGCCTTTGGGTCCGAACGCTTCAGAAACCGTGTCGTGATTGGCTGGGCACCTGTAAGGAAGGGACGCGACCGCATGCTCCTTGAAATGGGGCACGGGAGGGCAGTGCTCTGAAGCCGCTAACCTCCAGATGGCTACGTCGCGCGCTGACGCAATAGGGCGTGACTAACCGAACGCTACGATTCCAGCGATTATGGCCCCGAGGGCTATGATTGCAAGGCCGGCCAGCGCGGGAACCGACGACGCGTCTATCGCGATAACCACCGCCATAATCGCGAGGACGGCAATGGTAATGACGACAGGCAGCGTGTTCGTATCCCCTGCCAGGGGCTTGTTCTCCGAAGAGCCATCCATGGCTGTTGGGCGCTCGGTCATCGCGTCGTTCCTTTCGCGCATTTGGGTACTTTCGCTCCCCGTCCATAGGCTACCGTATCCGGCGCATCTCTGGAAGCCTTTGGCAACGTAGGCGTCGCGGGGGCGTGCCGGAATCGCGGCCACGGCAACCAGATTCAGTCGCAAAAAGGCGCCGAAAGCGCTCGTCTTGCCGTGGATCGAGGAGCCTTCAAGTGGACATAACAAGGTAACTGTGTTATAATTACATAGTTAGAAGATTGCGAGAATGGGAGTTGAATCCGCTCTCTGCGGACAAAGAAGGACTTCGAAGCATATGACATATTTTCAAGCTGCCGCGGCCATTTTGGGCTTCGCCGACAGGCCGTTGACCGTCGGTGAATTGACCTCAATTGCTGTGGCGCAGGGCTTCATTCATCCGCGCGGGCGAACCCCGGATCGCAGCATGTCTTCGGTGCTGTACAGGCGTATGGCGGCCGATGCCGATGCGCCGATCAGTTGTGAAGACGGCAGATTCTGGCTTCGAGGCAGGCCGCGTCCCGAGCAAGCGGCGCGCGTGCTACGGCCACGCGTGCGACGTATTTATCGACACACGCTTCGCGACCGCGTTAGGGCAGCGTCGTCCACCGTGCGACAACCGACGCAGCTACCGCCACCGCCCTTTATCGTGCCATTACCTGAAGGCGTGGCGCCGGTTTCATTCGTGCACAGCAGCAGGCAGGATCGGGCCATCGCGCGTCTTGACGTCGGGCTGCGGAAGCTTTGCCAACGCCTTGCAGTGGCGACGGAGGCCGCAAAGGATTGGGACGTAGACCGTACGCGCACCAAGGCGGTAGGCCCGCTGCTCACCCTGCTCGGCTATCGCCGTATGGACCAGCAGCCCTTGCCGGCCGTCCATGCTCGTCGCGGTTACGTATTGCTGGCCGGTGGCGCACCGGCCGTGCTCGTCGAGAGCTTCAGGGCAAGTCATCAACTCACGGACGCCGATGCAAAGCCCTTGCTCGGCAGGGCTAAGGTCAGCGGTGTCAATTGGGCAATGCTGACAAACGGCTGGGAGCTTCGCCTGTATGCGCTGAACATAGCGCGGAATGGCGACGACCTGGCGGGTGCGCTCGTGTTCCGAGTTAATCTGCTTGATTGGCGGGACGAAGATGAACGGCTCGAGATCTCCACTCTGCTGTGGCTGCTTTCGCGTGAGGCTGTCCGACAGGGAGCGCTTGACGCGTATCTCGCTGCTCGCGCGGTAGGCGCGGCGCTGCTTGCCGCCTTCGACGATCCGGAGTCCGAGGTGCTACGCGCGTTAGCCCACTCGGTCGCGGCACAAACCGGTTTGCGATTGTCGCCATCGACGCTGGCACGCCAGGCGCGTCTGGCCGTACGCGGGGCACGTGGCCGTGACGGCGAGCCCGCCGCAGAGGACGTCGTCAGTGTCGCACTCGTGCAAAGCGAGCCGGAATCCCAGCCCGTCGAGCGTGCAACACTTTTGCTGGCCTAATCTGGCAAAAGTGCCGAGCCGGGTTGTGCAATAGCTCGACAGCAGGCCTGTCGTTATCGGGCCAGACTTGCATTCGCGTACGTCAATGTGGCCAGCCGGCTCTCTGCCGGCTGGCCTTTTCTGTTGTAAGAGCCAGGTGTCGACGCCGTGCGGATCAACTGACCCATGTACCCTAATACTGGCAGGTGAGCAGGTCATTTGAGCTCAGCTCGCTTTTCAAGAGGGGGCGAATCATGCCACGGATGGTGACCTGTGTAAAGCTCGAGCGACGCCTACCTGGATTGGACGGGCCGCCGTTTCCTGGCGACGAGGGCCAGCGCATCTTTGAGAGTGTTTCGGCACTTGCCTGGCAGATGTTTCGAGCACGAATTCGTCGCACTCCTCGATGAGCACATGACTCTTCAAGTTCTCTCCAGGCTCGCCGCCGGTCGCCAGCACGATGGCGCGTACGCGGTAGAGCGCGGACACGAACTCCTCGGCGTTGTCCGCACGTATCACTCCCTG
>JAQBPC010000501.1 GCA_028287725.1 Chloroflexota bacterium
GGTGAGCCATTCGGCTATGGTCGGATTGTTCGCGACGAACAAGGAAGGCCGGTCTCAATCACCGAAGAGAAGTGGCTCTCTGCCGAGCAGCGACTAATTCAGGAAATCAACACCGGCGTCTACACAATCGACGTCGAATGGCTGCGGAATACACTGCCGACGTTGCCGCGCCATGGCGACGATGAGATTTATTTGACTGATCTGGCCGCCTCGGCCGCCGAGACGAACGGACTCCTCGTAGTTCCGAATGCGGCGCATGACGAGATTGTCGGGATAAATGATCGCGTTGGTCTGGCGCAGGCGGAACAGATTATGCGGCGCCGCATCAATGAGGTCCTCATGCGCGGCGGCGTCACGCTGATTGACCCGACCGCCACCTACATTGCCGCGGACGCCGTAATCGGCGCGGACACGATCATTGAGCCGAACGTGATCATCGACATCGGTGTCACGATTGGTGAGCGTTGCCATATTGGTGCTCAAAGTAGAATTATCGCATCGGCGCTTGGTAACGATTGTGCCGTGAATGCATCTCAAATCGAGTATTCGGAACTGGCGGACCATGTGAGTGTCGGGCCATTCTCTCATCTGAGGGCTGGAACCTCTCTTGGAACTGGGACACACATCGGCAACTTCTCCGAGATCAAGAACAGCAGCTTTGGAGAACACGTCCGCATGGGCCACATTAGCTATGTCGGTGATTCCTCACTTGGCAGCAATGTGAACGTGGGGGCGGGAACTATCACTGCAAATTATGATGGGAATGCCAAATATAAGACTTCGATAGGAGACAACGTGTTTCTTGGTGTCGGTACGCTTTTGCGAGCGCCGATTACCATCGGGCAAGGCGCTGCCACCGGCGCTGGTAGCGTCGTATTACAAGATGTTGAAGAAAACACCACGGTCGCAGGTGTGCCCGCACGTGTCATTCGGCGGCGAGACGCCCGACCTGAAAACGGCCGCGACGCGGGTTAGCGGGAGGAACAGAGGCGCATGGAATCCAAACTCCAGGTGTTCAGCGGCTCCGCCAACCCGGCTTTGGCTGGGGAAATCGCGGATATACTAGGTATTCCTTTAGGAAACGCTTTTGTAGGCACGTTCAAAGACGATGAGACGCGCATCCGCATCGAGGACAATGTCCGCGGCGCGGACGTATTTGTGGTTCAGCCGACGTGCCGCCCGGTCGACCACCACATCATGGAACTCCTCATGATGATCGAAGCATTGCGACGAGCGTCGGCACGTCGGATTACCGCGGTCATGCCCTACTACGGATACTCCAGACAAGAGAAGAAGAGCATAGGGCGCGAGCCCATCACCGGCAAGCTAGTCGCGAACCTGATCACCGTCGCGGGTGCGAATCGAGTACTTGCACTTGACCTGCATACGCCGGCGATCGAGGGATTTTTCGACATACCCGTCGATCACTTGCGCTCAGTAAATGTTTTGACGAGCCATTGTAAGCGCATGGAGCTCGACGACGTGGTCGTGGTATCTCCCGATCCGGGCGGCGTGCTTCGCGCGAATGATTTCCGGGCGAGGGTTGGAGCGTCCCTTGCAATCATCGCCAAGCAGCGACCGCAACCAGATGTAGCTGAAATGCTCGAGATGGTTGGCGAGGTCCGCGGCAAGAATGCGGTGATTGTCGACGACATCATTTCGACTGGTGGAACGCTCGTCGAGGCTGCGAATATGTTGATGGATCGTGGCGCCCGCGCAGTGTACGCATTCGGTGTACACGCCCCCTTGGCTGGACGTGCCGCCGAGCTGATCGCGGCAAGCAGCATTCGTCACGTGGTCGTCACCAACACGATTCCCGTCACGCCGGCCCAAAAAGGTGATAAAATCGAAGTATTAACTGTGGCCCCATTGATTGCCGAAGCAATAAAGCGCATCCACGAGGACGTCTCGGTGAGCGCACTCTTCACGTAGGAGCGTGGCCACCCACGGAGAAAGGCCTTAGTGGTCGTCGAAAATTTAATCGCGGTGGCTTCCCAGCAGCCGGGCAACGCCGCAGTCCCAATAGACCCCCTACTAGCCGCCGCCGGTGCCGGCTGGAGCGGAGTCAATACGCTTCAACTCATTGCTTTATTGGTGTGCCTGGCGCTCTCAGCGTTCGCAAACGGGGCCGAAACGGCCCTAACGTCCGTTAGCCGCATTCGAACGCGGCACCTGCTTGACCAGGGTGTAAAAGGCAGCCAAACGGTCGCCTTTCTCATCCGCGACCCGAATCGGTTTCTATCCGCAATCCTCATTCTCAATAGCGTCGCCCTGATCGTTGGCACGACGCTTGCCACGTTGCTGCTGGTCAGTGTGCTCGGAGCGGACCTCGGCGCCATTGTCGCACCTGTTGTGACGTCCGTTGTAGTGCTCGTGCTTGTCGAGATCTTACCGAAGACCGTGGCTATTCATACCGCTGAGACCACGGCGCTGCGGTATGCGGGCCCCGTGAAGGCCATGACCATTGTCCTCAGTCCGATTATCAATTTGCTGAGAAGTATGACCGACGGCATTATGCGCTTGCGAGGCATACAGCCTCGAACCGGACCGTTCGTCACCGAAGAGGAACTGATCAGCCTGGTGACGCTAAGTGAGCAACAGGGCGTGATCGAAGAAGAAGAACGGGAAATGATTCACGGCGTCATCGAATTTGAGGAGACGATGGTGCGCGAGGTCATGGTGCCGCGAGTTCGGGTCACAGCAGTGCAAGCCAATCGATCGCTGCAGGAGGCAGTCGATGTCGCGCTCGAAGACGGGCACTCGCGCTTGCCAATCTACGAGGATTCGATCGATAAGGTAACCGGAATCCTGTATGTGAAAGACATGCTGAGAGCAGTGCGAAACGGCATGATGGATGTGCCGTTGCGTGAGCTTGCGCGGAAGCCGTTTGAGGTGCCTGAAACGAAGCGCATCGGCGAGTTATTTCGCGAGTTTCAGGCCAAAAAAATTCACATGGCTGTTGTCATAGAGGAGTCCGGCGGCACCGCGGGTATAGTCACGATAGAGGATCTACTCGAAGAAATCGTCGGCGAGATTCAAGACGAGTATGACAAGCCCGGTTCGGAACCAGCAATTGACCAGACGGCGCCGGACGAGTACCTGGTGGATGCCCACATTAACCTTGAGGACCTCGACGACGAAATCCATTTGGGCCTGGATTCGGAAGAATATGACACGCTCAACGGCTTCATCATAGACAAGCTCGGCGCCCTTCCCACGGTAGGCGCCGAAGTGTTAATCGAGGGCGCCGCGCTGATCCACGTAGTTTCGGTTACCGGTAGGAGGGCCGACAAGGTATCTATCAAGCGGCTTGCACCTCCGCCGGCTGAAGAAGAGAATGAGTATTCCGAATATACGGTTCGCGAATAATCAACCCCGTCTAGCTCGCCTAACTGTCTGGGAGAACATGATGCCGCACGCCCGAGAGACTAATCTACGGATCCCTGGCCCGACGCCGATCCCTCAACAAGTGCGCGACGTTATGTCGTCTCAGATGATCAATCACCGTGGCGTGGAATATGGCGAAATGCAGACGGCCGTGCTGGAGAATTTGCAACATTTCTTTCAGACTGAGTCCGACGTATTGCTATTCGCTGGATCAGGCACCGGCGGCCTGGAAGCGACAATCGTAAATACACTCTCGCCCGGGGACCGAGTGCTCGCCGTCACAATCGGCGTTTTCGGTGAGCGATTCGCGCGCATTGCCGCAGCCTTCGGACTTGACGTGCACCGCCTCGAGATTCCATGGGGACACGCGGTACAACCTGAGCAGTTGCGAAATGCACTTGACCAACTGCCTGGCGTCCGTGCCGTTCTGCTTACCTGTAACGAAACCTCGACCGGGGTTATGAACGACCTCGGTACGCTGGCGCCGATCGTGAAACAGGCCTCCAGTTCCGCGCCTCTCCTACTGGTCGATGCCGTCAGTGCCCTGGGAGCGGTGGATCTGCCGATGGACGCACTGAACGTGGACGTGCTGGTCACCGGTTCGCAAAAGGCTTGGATGGCTCCGCCAGGAATTACCATGCTAGGGGTATCTGCGTACGCGTGGGAAGCGCATGCGCAGGCTCGTCTGCCGAGGTACTACTGGGACTTCACACAACAACGAAAGTCTCAGGCCAAACATCAAGATGCATGGACGCCGGCCGTAACCACCATGTTTGCTCTTCACGAGGCACTTAACATGATGCGGAACGAGGGCCGTGAAGCAATCTTCGCCAGGCACGTGCGCGTCGCCGCGCATACCCAAGCTGGATTAGAGCGGCTGGGCCTGTCCCTCTTTGAAGAAGCCGGGAGCAGATCCCTCACGGTGACAGCTGCCAGCGTTCCTGATGGTGTCGATGGAAAGTCGCTCTTGCGCAAACTTCGACAGGACCATGCTGTCGTCCTGGGCGGCGGTCAGGATCTCCTCGAGGTCAAGATTGTCAGGGTTGGCCATTTGTTTTGGGTCGATGAGTCGCATATCGACGAGGCACTGGATGCACTCGGCGATGTGTTGACAGCCTTTTCTCCTCCTCTTGAGGCCAATGCAA
>JAQBPC010000526.1 GCA_028287725.1 Chloroflexota bacterium
AAAGCCGTCACCACGAGCGAACAATGCCGACCATCTCATGCCGTAGCTACCGCGCAGCGTGTTCACTGCCTTCCAGTAGTGTCACAGCTACGCCAATCGCACGCGCGGATCGATGACGAGCCGTATGAGGTCCGCGACGATGTTCAACAAGGCGATGCACAGGGCCGTGAAGAGGGTGGTGCCGATGATGAGCGGCAGATCCAGGTTTTGCATGCCCTGGTATGCCAAAAGGCCGATACCGGGCCACGAAAATACTGTCTGTATCACGACGAGGTTGCCGAGCAACTGACCAAGGTCCATCGCAGCGATGGTGATCGCGGGCCCGATCGCGTTTGGTAAGGCATGCCGGATAACGACGCTGCGACGAGCCAGCCCTTTGCTGCGTGCCGTGCGGACGTAGTCCGCGTGCAGCGTCTCGAGCAGGCTCGCCCGGAGGATCCGGGCGTACCAGAATCCGGATGGGATGGCCGCCGTTACCACGGGTAAGATGATGTACTCGCCCGCCGGATCGCCATACCCACCGAGTGGCAACAAGTTCAGCTTGTAGGCGACGACAAACAACAGGATCGTGCCGAGCCAGAAGCCGGGCAGCGATACTCCGAGCGCGGCAAGCGCCGCCGTAATCCGGTCGATCAAGCGACCCTCATAGACGGCGGAGAGCACTCCGAAAACGAGCATGACAAGCATTTCGACGAGTATCACGGCGCCCGCCAACCATGCGGTTTGCGGCAGGCGCTGCAGTAATGCCGTGCCTACCGGCTCATTGAGCGTGGCGGACTCACCGAGATTTCCTTGCAGCGTTTGCCAGAGATAGTTGAAATACTGGACGTACTTCGGCTGATCGAGGCCAAGTACATGGCGTATTTCCGCGATCTGCGGTCCGGAAGCATGGGGTCCCGCGTAAAACGTCGCTACGTCGCCTGGAATCATGGAGACCAGAAAGAAGGTGATGGTCAGCACACCGAGCGCCACGACCAGGACACCGACCAGGCGCTTCAATAGATACGGAATCATCTGCCGGCCCTCCTATGACCGTGCCTGCATGGCCTTGGTTAACCCGTCGCCGACTAGCGTGAAGGCGAGGACGACCACCGTCAGGCAGAGACCGGGATACAGGACGAGCGCAGGATCTTGGCGGTAGTCGGTGAGGCCCGCGCTGATCATGGCCCCCCAGCTGGAAGTTGGCTGCGGCACACCGGCATTGAGATAGCTGAGCGTGGCTTCGAGGAGAATGCTGATGCCGATACCTAACGTGCTGTTGGCAATTACTATAGGGCTCAAGTGCGGAAGAATATGGCGCCATACGATGCGCGAGTCCTTCACGCCGACGGCGCGCGCCGCTTCAACAAACTGCCATTCTTTGAGTGAGAGCACCATGCCATATACGACGCGCGCCATATACATCCACTGGGTGGCGGCAATCACTAAGATCGTGGTGAGAACGCTTGGGTTGAATACGGCGGCAGCAGTCAGTCCGAGGAGCACGACGGGAAATGACAGCATTATGTCGATGAGGCGGGTGATGGCGGTTTCTGCCCAGCCGCCGTAATACCCTGATACGGCACCCAAGGCCACGCCGAGGGTAATCTGGAGGAGCGTAGCGAGTATTCCCACGGTCAGCGAGATGCGCGCACCAAAGAGCAGACGGCTCAAGACGTCACGCCCCGTGGTATCGGTACCTAATAGGAATCTGGCGCTACTGTCTAACGGACTTCCATCCATGGTCAGGCCATCGGTGTAGCCGAAGTTGGGATCGTGGGGAGCCAGCAGAGGCGCCAGAATGGCGGCGAGAATGAATAACACGATGAGCGCAAGAGAAGCCATTGCTACGCGCTGCCGCCGAAGCCGCGACCAGGTGCCGTACCGTTTGCCAATGAATTGTTCCATCTCCCCCGGTTCGCTGTGCTGCATCTCGTTCGCCTTCTCGCTCCTCACCAGCGTCTATGACGCCAATACAAACACTGCATGTGCTCCGGCATGGTTAGTATGTAGAGAGACGGTCCCTCAGGGCAGGCGGCGCATGCCCGTAGTGCGGAACCTGTGTCGCCGCGGTAGCTTTGACCACATCGGGTATCCATGCTTGCCCGACAGTGGCCGAATGTCATAACCCTCAGAACGCTCAACTTGCAGAAGCTCCCGCTGCGTGCGACACCACACTTACTGCGACTTGCCCCGCGCAGTTGCCCGCCAAATGGTCTCCACTTTACCCTGCCGCACGCCGTATACCTGATCATGGAGATTTGCTGCAGAGCAGCAATGGCCTGGGTATACCTCGACAACCTCGCCGACGGGTAGCGCCGTGCTTCCATCGACGAAGGTGAAAGAGCCATGCTCTTCCGACAAATAGGCATATTCGAGACCTGGGAACCCTTTTACGGCAGGCATGCCGCTGTCGTTCGCCAGGACTTGAAGACCGCCATCGGTGATGACCGTCTCCGGAGTGGGGCGGCTGATGACGGTGCACAGGACGCTGAATGCGAGGCCGAAGACGGGAACCTTCGTCTGGTACCCCGGATCCATGTAGACGTACGAGCCGGACTGGTGCTCCGTCACGCCGGGGTACGCGCCGGAGATATCGTAAGTGCCGGTGCCGCCGCACGTCACCGTCGGCACCGGTATTCCGGCTGACAGGATGAGGTCGCGCGTCTCCATGGCGATCGCAAGCATCTTCTCGGTCTCGGCCTTTCGCACCGCACCATCAGAGTGCTGCACGACATGGCCTTCGTATACGTGCAACCCTTTAAAGCGCACACCAGGTGTCCCTACTATGGTCGTCGCAAGCTCGAACGTCGGCGCGCCCGGCAGTACGCCGCACCTGTCCATCCCCGCATTGATCTCGATGAGCAGGTCAAGCGTGACCCCATACCGTTGTGCTGCATCTGAGAGCATCGCCACGTTGCGTGCGTCATCTACGGCCACACTCACACGGGAACGCTGGGCGAGGGCGCACAGCCGAGCGATAGCGTCCTTGCCGACCACTTGATTCGCTACATAGACGTCGTCGATGCCGCCATCGACCATCGCCTCCGCCATGCCGACTTTGGCGCAGGTAATGCCGCGCGCTCCGGCCGCTATCTGAAGGCGGGCCACGGCCGGCGCACGATGGGTCTTCGCGTGGGGACGCAGAGACGCCGGCCTATTTTGGAAGAACGCCGCCATGGTCGCGATGTTCGCGTCGAGCATATTGAGGTCGACGAGCGGCGCCGGGGTTGGTAGGTCGTACACAGACCAACCGAGATGCGGATGATCGACGATGACATCTGGAATCAATGGTCACTCACCTTACTTTGCTCGTCCGCCATGGCTCTCGGTCCCTGGCCACCAGCGCTTCGTCCCAAGCCCGGAACTTCCCCATAGAGCTGCTCAGTCACTCGCGCGGCAATCGCATCAACCAGGAGATCCAGGCAGCCCTGCGCAAGGATCGAGGGTTCTTCTTCATATAATCCAAGGCCGTACCGATCCACGGGCATAAGATAGGCGACCTGCATGTCGCCTGCCAGCGGAGAGATAACCAGCATATGATTCGGAAATCGCCGCCGGATCTCCACCGCCAGATAGTTGTAAGGCTCTCCTCCGCAGGACGCCCATATGATGTCACCCATAAGGTGAACCGAGAAAAACAGC
>JAQBPC010000531.1 GCA_028287725.1 Chloroflexota bacterium
ATCGCGCCGACGTCTGGGTAGATGGCCAACACGTGGCGTTCCATGAAGGTGGCCACACGCCTTTCTCCGCCGATATCACCGCTGCACTGCGGCCGGGCCAAGTACACACCCTGGTAGTACGAGCGGAGGACGACCCGCAGGACATCGCGCAGCCGCGCGGCAAGCAGGACTGGCGTCCGGAACCGCATGCTATCTGGTATCACCGTACAACCGGCATCTGGCAGCCGGTCTGGATTGAGGTGGTCGGCGCCGCTCATATCGTCGATATTCGCTGGACGCCGGACCTGACGCGAAACGTGCTCGGCTTAACTGTGTCCCTCAAGCGGGGCGGCGATGCGACCGTGCGCGCGCGTATTCAACTTAGCCTGCACGGAACTCAGTTCGCCGACGACCTCTGCCTGGTGCCTGGCACGAGCCTGCACAGGGAGTTTGCCGTCGATCACGCCACGCTCGGCCTGGAACGTCAACAGGTACAGTGGTCGCCCGAGCACCCGAATCTAATCGAGGCAGAGATTTCTCTGGTCACTGCGGATGGCGTGAGCGATGCCGTGCGAAGCTACGCCGGTCTTCGCAGCGTTGGCGTCAGTCATGGCCGCTTCTGGCTCAACCATAGTCCCCTGTTTCTGCGCCTCGCTCTCGAGCAGGGCTACTGGCCGGATACCCACCTCGCTGCGCCGAGCGACAGCGCGCTGCGCGAGGAAGTAGAGCTGGCAAAGGCGTTGGGCTTCAATGGGGTACGTGTTCATCAGAAGGTTGAGGATCCGCGCTTTTTGTATTGGTGCGATCGCCTCGGCTTACTGGTTTGGGGCGAGATGCCCAGCGTCTTCGTATACACGCGCGAGGCCATAGAGCGGTTCACGCGCGAGTGGATCGACGTGCTACATCGCGACGTCAGCCACCCTTGCATCATAGCCTGGGTGCCGCTGAACGAAAGTTGGGGCGTGCCGAACTTGCTCAATGATCCGGCGCAGCGCAGCTATGCGCGAGCGCTATACCACCTTACCCACGCGCTAGATGCCACGAGGCCGGTGATTGGCAACGACGGCTGGGAGCTCATGGACAGTGATATCCACGCCGTCCACGATTACACGTTCGACGGACGCGCGCTGCGGGAGCGCTATGGCACGCAGGAAGCCGTAGAGCACACCTTGCGCCATGTTCAGCCACAGCACCACGTCATATTGCTGCCGGAAGCGGGCCGTACCGATCAGCCGGTGATGATTACGGAGTTTGGCGGTCTCAGCTTCCGGCCGGACCAAGGCACTGCCTGGTTTGGCTACGGAACCGTGAGGACGCCCGAGGAGTTCGAGGCCAAATACGCCGAGCTAGTAACTGCGATCGTCGACAGCCGCAGCGTGGCGGGGTTTTGCTACACACAGCTTACCGACACCCTGCAGGAAACGAACGGACTGCTGACGGAACGCAGGGTGCCCAAGATTGATGCGGCGGTGCTACGGGCAATAACTGAGAGAGTAGCGAGCGCGACGCCGGGTGACGCAGTCGACACGCTGCGCATGGACGCGGTGACCGCCGACAAGGCAGCGGGTGAGTGAGGCGCCGGAGTGGAGTGCTTGATGTTCGCCAAAGGCGCCGATGGGATGGACTTGGAAACGGCTGAGACACGAGCGCAAGAAGCCTCGTTACGCGCGTCCGCCGGCGATGCCTTGGCTGGCGGTGCGCCCGCGGGAACAGCGATGCAAGCGTGCGAAGTGCCGGGACGGCGCTCGCGTCCCAGCGGGAACGCCGCGCGCGAATGGAACCTGTGGATAATTGCGCGTGCGGTATGCATCCTGATGCTCGTGTTGGTGATTACGCCACAGAGCAACGCGAGAGCGCGTGGAACCATAACCTACCGGAATCCGGTATTCCGCATCGATTATCCCGATCCGTACGTGCTGCGTGTCGGCGGGACCTATTATGCGTATGGCACCACGGCTGGCTGGCAAGGACTGAACAAACTATTCCCTGTACTGCGTTCCACCGACCTGACGCACTGGCGCTATGTCGCCGACGCGCTGACCAGCACGCCGAGCTGGGGAGTCGGCGACTGGTGGGCGCCGGACGTGGTGGTGCGGAATGGCACGTATTATCTGTACTATGTCGGCAAGAGCTTGACCCTGAACGTCCATTGCATTGGGGTGGCTACCGCGCATTCGCCTACCGGCCCTTTCCAGGACCACGGATCGCTAGCCTGCGGCGACGGGAAGGGTCAAGGATATATCGACCCTGCCCCATTCATCGACTCCGACGGCAAGGCGTATCTCTACCTCTCCGTCGACGACCCGTACCACAATGTCTCAGTGCTGCCGTTGACGGCGGGCATGTTGCACGCTGCAGGGCCGCGCCGCGAGCTATTCACCCTGTCCCAGCCCTGGGAGCATGGCCCCTCATTCAGCACGGTCGAGGGACCATTCATGGTCAAGCATGCAGGCATCTACTATCTCTTCTATTCGGGAAATGACTGGCAGCACGATTACGCCATGGGCTACGCGACGGCGAAATCACCGCTTGGCCCATTCACCAAGTACGCGCGGAATCCCATTCTACACGGCACGGACTCGGTGATCGGGCCGGGCGGAGGCTCGATATTTCAAGACACGCGCGGCCGCTGGTGGCTTGCCTATCACGCCTGGGAGGGCGGCCCCGGTTACGAAAGCGGGGGCGTGCGGAATCTACGAATCGATCCTGTTAGCTTCCACAACGGCGTGGTGTCCGTTCACGGGCCGACCACGAAACGCCAGGCCGGATTATAGCTCAGCCCGGTAATGCTCGCATGCTGGACTTCCAGTACCTACCCAGAACTAACGTTGTGATCGCAATCAATTCCGCAGAGATGGACGGAGGTAGTCGATCGCCGAACTACGAGGGTTGGCGTCAAAAGAACCTTGCGAACGTCCTGCGGCGAACCTGCAAGCGGTGCCGCATCGCTCCGCAGCTCGTTCGACGATTCCTGCTCCGTCTCGCCTTCGATGGAATCTAGCAGCAGCGTCGCCGCGGTGCGAGCGAGCTCCGCGACAGGTTGTCGCACGGTAGTCAGCGGAGGTGACGTATAGGCAGCCTGAGGGATATCGTCGAAGCCCACGACAGAGAGGACCTGAGGCACACGCCAACCAGCCTCCTGGAGGGCACAGAGCAC
>JAQBPC010000539.1 GCA_028287725.1 Chloroflexota bacterium
ACCGGGAAATCATTCACCACGTGCTGCCCAGGCGGCACACGATCCGCCTCGGACGTCGATCGCGGCCTGCCGACGAAGCCCCGCGAGACGAACTTTCTAGCAAGATTCATTTGTCCTCCGCCGTTCTCGCGCTCCTTTCCTATGTAGCGCGCTTAGCTGTTCTGGAGGTGGGGCCATGGGCATGATCGTGCCGGCCGTCATGCACAGACCACCTCAAACACCAGGTTTCATGCGACGACTCCTATTTGCGGTAGCGCTGGATAAAGAACTCGGCGTACCAGCGCTCCCAGGACGCGCCAGGAGCCGTTAACTGCTGCATCTTGTCGGCAAGAACGAGCAAGTAAATCAAATCGCTCTTGAGCAACTTGGCCTGGAGCAGATTCGCAAAAGACTGCTCAAGTAAATGCCCGGCGTACCAGATGGGCCAATCGGGGTCGACACCATCCGTGGCCTTATATGCAACGTGATGATCCTCAGCCGTCTGGTGCAAGAGCTTGGCGAGAATGTCCTTATGAGTTTCGATATCGTCCTGAGACACTGGGCTTCCCCTAGCACGAAATAGCCGCCTGCCGCATGTCCCATTTTCGGAGCGTGCCGCTCGCATGCGGTTTTTGACTCATGTGGACGGCCACAGCGTGGATGAAGATTGACATGAGCATCACGGACAACTCAAGTTGGCTGAAATATACCTCAATCACGATTAAGAGCCGGAAAAATTCGCTTTTTGTTGGCGGCCCCTGCCGCGGCCCGTTCCACGCCGTTTCCCGCCCGTTACAGCCGCCGGTAGACGTACCGTGACTAGGCAGCAGTTGCGGGCGGCGGTGCGCCGATAAGCGCATACGCGATCGCCGCCTCTTCTGTCAGCGCCTCTCCGTGAACCAGACCCTCGGTAAACACCCGATTGTCGAGGGATGACCGGGCCTCACTGATGTTTACGTCCAAATTCGCGGTGTCGGGCACGCTCCGAAGCCTCCCGGCAGGCGGGGACAGGACCTTGGCGGCGCCATAGAGCCGTCCTGCGCGCTCAGCCAGCCCTTCAGCCGTCGCAAGCTTGGCAAGCGCGGCCAGGGCAAGGACGACGCCAGTTCGCAGCCCAATATCACGTGCTAGGCGTAGGCCGTCAACCAAGAAGCTCCGCGCCTGCTGGAGGTCGCCCAGTCGTAGAGATGTCGACCCCGCGTCAACCAACAGCTGCGTCAGGTCGAACCGGTCACCCGTCCTACGCATCAAGGGTAGGCTCTCCGCGAATAGTGACCGGGCAGCCGCATAGTCGACCTGCGCCACGGACGTCACCCCCAAAGAGTGAAGCGCCAGGGCCATACCGAGTCTATCGTTCATGTGGCGGAAAAGCCCGAGGCTCTTGTCGTACTGAGACCGTGCCATCGACAAGTCCCCTTGAGCGGCCGCAACGTTGCCCAGCTCGTACACTGTAATGGCCTGACCCCATACATTCCCTACTTCCTGATGCTGAGCTTGGCTCTCGTCCAGCAGGGATGCCGCCGCCGTGAAGTCTTCTTGGGCAATTCTGATACTTGCCAGGAGCGATAGGCCATATGGAAGCCAGTGCAGGTCCCCGATCGTTCGGAAGATGGCGAGCCCCTCCTCCGCCCGCGTGGTAGCGTCGGTCACATCACCCTGAGCCCAAGCCATCAAGCCTGCACCATTGAGTACCGCGCCGCGAGCAAGGCTGTTATCCCCTGGCGTCGTCCTGGCCAGCGCCTCCTCCAGCCAATGACGCCCTTCCCGCAGCCGTCCGCGAAAAAACCAGTACCACGCGAGGAGGCCTGCCAGGCGCACCCCGACCTGGCTGCGATCGGTACCTGCACTGCCCTGCGCTGCCTCGGTCGAGCTTTCATCGGTCGTCGCCATGCTCCAGGCCAGCACGGCGCGCATGTTGGCATCGTCGCGGTCCAGGCGAGCCATCCAGCTGCCTCGATACACGCTGTTCACACTGGGATAGGCTGCCTCGGCCAGGTTCAAGATATACGAGGCGAAACGCCGCTGGATGCCCGCAAGCTCGCCCGAAGACGCGAGTTGCTCCCATGCATACTCACGGATTGTTACAAGCATGCCGAAGCGGGGCTCTCCATCTACCTCCACATCCGGGTAGACAAGGCTTATATCGACGAGAGACGACACGCCCTCGAGCAGGTCCTCATCCGCCGGTGGGTCGACCGCCACGGGAGACACGGGGCTTCCCTCAGCCGTGCTTACGGCTTTGACAGCTGCAAGCGTGAACCCACCGACGAAGACCCCCAAACGCCTAAAGAGCGTCTTACCCCGTTCGTCGAGCAGGTCATAACTCCAGGCCATCGTGTTGCGGAGTGTCTGCTGGCGCGCTGGGAGGTCCCGCGGGCCACGCATAAGCAGCGGTAACGACCGATCAAGCCGTGCCAGCATCGCCTGCGGTGGCAGCACTCGCAGGTTATACGCTGCTAGCTCAAGCGCGAGCGGCAGACCATCCAGCCGCCTGCAGATCTCGATAATCGCGCCGGCATTTTCGGCGGTTAAGGCAAAATCGGGCTGCACCTGACGCGCTCGCTCGACAAAGAGCGCCACGGCCGGTACCCGTGCGAGCGCGTCAAGGGCGGCAGCATCGAACCCAATTGGTACGCGGTCGGGCAATGCCAGTGGCAATACCGCTACCGTGCGTTCGTTGCGCACACGCAATGGCTCGCGGCTAGTTGCAAGGATTTTCAGTTGGGGAGCAGCCTCCAGCAACTGAGCCAGCTGCGGGGCCGCCCCGACCAGCTGCTCGAGGTTGTCGAGCACGAGTAGCATGTGCTTGGGGCGCAGGTATCTCAGCAGACTGTCGTCCCCGGAGCGATCGTTCAGCTCAGACACTTGCAGTGTCTGCGCGATCGTGGTCCGCAGCAGATCAGGCTCGGAGAGCGAGGCCAGCGGGACGAAAGCGCAGCCGTTGGCGAAGTGATTGGTGACCGAGGTTGCGACCTGCGTGGCCAGCCGCGTCTTGCCGACGCCACCCGGCCCCGTCAGCGTCACGAGCCCAACGTCCTGTCGTCGCAAGAGGCCCGCCACCTCGGTCATTTCAGCTGTACGACCGATAAGCGAGCTATGTTGTGCGGGCAGTGGACTGGGATTGTCCTGAGCCGGCGCACTAGCAGTGCCGGCGAAGCGCTCGGTGAGAAAGATCGCAAGATCGTTGGCGACGAGATCGCGTAGCTCGTCGGGCGTGGCGAATGAGTGATAGGACGTGGCGCCTTGTGACCGCATGGTGTCGAGCAGAGCGCCCAACCATGGCTCGCGCTCGGGTTCGGGCTTCCTGATGTATATCAGCCTCGGCTTATCGCCGGCGAGCTGGTATTCGTCCTCCAGACCCGAGATTTCCATATCCGGGGCCACCCAGCCATAGCGCTTCCCATATAAGCCAATGAAGATGTCGCTCTGAGCGAGGTAGGCGCGATAAAGGGCGCGTGGAGGATAGGGCCGTGCCCCGGTCTCAAAGAGGATAGGGGTCAAGCGTAGCTGGGCGATGGCCTCGCGCGTGGCGGCGCGTTCGGGGGCCAGCTCCTCGAGCGTGGAGCTGACAAATACGCGCAATCGCTGGTCGGGCGTGCGAATCGAAACACCCGCTGCCGGCTCAACTGCCCTCCGCGGCGCGGATGTGACTGGCGTTGCAGCTCGGTGCATGGCCGCATCGTCTGGATCGCGAGGATTGGTCATTGGCTGTCTCCAGACCTGGAAAGCGCCACTGGCGTTTAACATTCCAGGTCCTGTAAACCCTCACCGCTCTCAGGAAGGAGCATGGTGGAGGGCTCGACCGCGGTCGCACGGCCGCTGGTCTTATCGCAAGCATACCCTCGGCGCGTGTAACGAATATCGACGCGCCGTCGATAATATTGACCGGGGCGATTCGCACGTGTGTAGGGGCGAGTGCGCTTGTGGGTCAGATCGGGCAGAGCACGCTTGGACACGCGTTAATGCCGATCAGCCGGCTTCGATGATTCACAAACGCACGGCTTCAGCCAGCTCATTCTTGACCCTTACCCACCTGCCGACTACGATGTTGAGGTTGTTCGTGCCTTTTGCCGCGTAACCTATTTCGAAGAGGAAGCAAGAGCATTTGCGCCGATTCAT
>JAQBPC010000586.1 GCA_028287725.1 Chloroflexota bacterium
GTAGAGGTGGCGAGTGGGTCGTGGGCGCGTTGTGCGCGGCAATGATCGCATGAGGCGAAATATCCTCTGCGCGGTCCGAAAGTTACGATCCAATCTGCTATATTTCCCCTAGCCGCGTATCCTGACCGACAGGTCACATTCCTCACCAAACGGAATTGTCACATGGGTATGGAGTCCAGCAGCTCAATGCCGTCCGACTCTGAGCCACGTCCAAGAGGTGCGACGGCCCCCTCGAGTACTCTTCCCGCCGGCATGCTCACCTTCCTGATCGCCGATGTGCGCGGCTACACCGCCTATACGCACCAGCATGGCGATGAGGCCGGCGCCGCCCTCGCCACCAGCTTCGCCTCCCTGGCAGGGGAAGCGGTGCAGGCGCAGGACGGCCAGGTGGTGGAGGTGCGGGGCGATGAGGTGATGGCCGTCTTTACCAGCGCCCGCAAGGCCCTTCGTGCCGCCGTCGATCTGCTGGCGCGTTGCGCCTCCGATACCACCCTGCCGCTCCGCGCAGGCGTGGGCCTGGATGTGGGGGAGCCCATCCACGTTCCGGGTGGCTATCGTGGTGAAGCGCTGAACGTCGCAGCCCGCCTTTGCGCCAAGGCGGGTCCGGGGGAAGTGCTGGCCAGCGACGCCGTGGTCAGCCTGGCCCGCCGCATCGAGGGGTTGCTCTACGAGGAGCGCGGCAGCCTCGAGCTGAAGGGCATCTCCCGCCCTGTCGGCACCTGGCTCGTGAAGGCGGTGGTCGCAGCGCGTGAGAGTCCAGCAGACCTCCCAGGGGAGCAACCAACGCCTTCTCAGGACGAGGTGCATGCGTTGGCAGGTTCGGCTTCCGGGCATGTGACCACCTTCACGCCGTCGCCGTTGCCTCGCGGTGGCTACCTCGGAGCCGCCCCGCTGAATGTGCTGGTGGCGCGTGAAAGCGAGCACGCGCATATCGAGCGCGCCCTGGATGACGTGAGCCAGGGCGAGGGACAACTGATCTTGCTGTCCGGTGAACCCGGCGTCGGGAAGACCCGCCTGGCCCAGGAAGCGATGCTGGAGGCGCGAACGCGCGGTTTCCAGGTGCTTGTGGGTCGCTGCAATGAGCAGCACGCGTCGCTGCCGTTCTTCCCTTTCCGCGAGGCACTGACCAATGCCCTGGCGATCGCCCCAGCCGGGCTCAGACAGCAAGTGCCTGAGCGTTTCCCTGAGCTTGGTTTGGTCGTACCCGATCAGCTGCCCGTGCCACCGGTTGTGGCCGAAGAAGAAGGCCAGTTGCGCGTGTTGCGGGCCGTGACAGGGTTTTTGCAAGCACTCGCGCAACACACACCCCTCGCCATGCTGCTTGACGACTTGCAGTGGGCCGACAGTGCCAGCATAGAGCTGCTTGGGCATCTCAGCCATGGCCTGCGCGGCTACCGCGTGTTCCTCCTGGGCACATACCGGGACGCCGATGTCGACCGGCGTCATCCCCTGCATAGTCTGATTACGGCCCTTACCCGCGGGCGTGTGCTCGAGGTGCTGGCACTCCGGCGCCTCGATCGCGCGGGTACTGCGGCCTTGATCCGCGCCCGATTCTCGGTGGACGAGGTATCCGACGAGTTAGTGCGGCTTGTACACGAGCGAACGGAAGGTAATCCCTTCTTCACCGAGGAGGTACTGACAGCGCTGGTGGAGCAGGGCGCTATTTATCGGGAAGGCGAAGCCTGGGAACGGAATGAGGTCGATGCGCTCGAGCTACCCCAGAGCGTGCGAGCGGTCGTGGGGCAGCGCGTCGAGCGATTAAGCGAAGAGGCGCAGGAGGTCCTGCGGGTTGCCAGCGTGTTGGGCCAAGAATGGGACCTCGATCTGTTGCTTGGCGCCGTGGACCAAAGCGAGGCGGAAGTCCTCGACCACGTGGAGGCTGCGCTGAATGCGCGACTGGTGGAGGAGCGGCGGGTAGGACGGCACGAGCGCTATGCCTTTAGCCACGCCCTGGTGGCCCAGGTGCTCTATGACGAGGTACCGCGCTTTCGCCTGCGCCGCCTGCACCGGCAGGTAGGTGAGGCACTGGAGCGGATACGAGGGGACCAGTCGGATGCGGCCGCGGACCTGACGCGCCATTTTCTTGCCGGCGGCGACGAAGCGCGCGCCCTGCGATACGCCATTGTGGCGGGCGATCATGCCGCCGGCTTCTATGCCTACGCGGAGGCAGCACGACACTACGAAATGGCGTTGGAGCTGCTGGCCGACACGCGCGACCTGCCGGCCACGGCAGCGGTGCGGCGAAAGTTAGGCGACATTCAGGTGAGCTTGCATGAAACTGCCAAAGCTGTACAGACGTTCCAGGCTGCCCGAGCAATCTATGAGCAGCTCGGCGACGTAACCGGGCTGGCGGAGACGGAACGGGCTCTCGGTTGGGCCTATCAGAGGGCGCAGGACTTCACCGCGGCGGCTCCTCATCTCGAGGCGGCTCTCCGGCTCTGGCCGACAGCGCAAGAGGACGCCGGCCTGGCTCGCCTCTTGCTGGAAGCAGCGCGCGCCAAAGCACTGAGCGGCGACATCAGATCCGCGGCGCCTCTCGCGGAGCGTGGCTGGGCGCTCGCCGAAGCCCTGAACGATCCCGCGCTTATGGCCCAGGGACTCATAGAGCGGGCGATCGTCCTGGGACATTCGGGCCAGGGGGTAGAAGCACTGGCATTGCTCGATCAAGCGGAGCCCGTGGCTCGTCGGAGCGGTGCACGGTACACACTTTGGCGTGTATTCAATAACCGCGCCGATATCTGGGGACGGCTGGGCGAGTTGCGCCGCAGTCTCGACGATGCCACGCAGGCGGCAGCACTGGCCAATGAGCTGGGACAGCCCGCCACAGCTGCCTTCAGCCGCTATAACGAAGCAGAAACGGCCAAGAACCAAGGAGACTGGGCGCGGGGCCGCGCAGCGGCACAGGCCGCGCTGGTAAACGATCACACGGACTTCATCGGCATCCGCCCCCTCCTCGCCTGGATGGAGGGCGCTCCACTGCTCGCGTTGCAGCTGGGGCAGCTTGGACTGGACGACGCGCGCCGTCGCCAGGACGCCGAAGCGGAAGTCGACTGTCTGGTGCTACTTGGGCAGTGGAATCTGGAATTGGGTCGCCCCGAGGATGCGCTCGCCGCGGCATACGGCGCCCGGGAGCTTGCTAGAGCCACGGGCAGATCAGCGATGCTGGGCGCCACCCTGGCAGAGGCCGCGGTACGGTGCGGCACACCCGACGCAGCGGCACTGGTGAGCGAAGCGGCGGAAACGACGAATAGAGAGCAGCAGCTTCTGTCGCGGCCCCAGGTATTGCGGGCCCAAGGCCTGCTGCTGGCCAGCCAGAGCGACCCGGCCGCTGCCGTGGCAGCGTTGCGCCAGAGCGCCGAGGTGGCGCGTCAAATGGGCGCCCTGCCGGACCTTGGCAAATCCCTGGCCGCCCTGAGCCAGGTAGCGCATGCCGCCGGCGACGAGCAAACGGCCGAGGCCGCCGACCGGGAACGGGAAACGGTTATGGAACAAATTGGCCCTGAAGTACGCGGGTTGGCCTGGGCTCGCTGAACGACTACCCTCGCTAAAGTCGTGAGGCGCCCTACGGTTCAATCGTCAACTTGAAAAGTCTTGCCACCGACCGGAGCGCGCTATCATTGGCGAGAATGTTCTCCACATTGACAGTACTAAATCGTATGCGCGCATCAAAGAAGGCCCAGCACTCCCACTCGGAATTGAGGCGCGAGATGTATCGTATACCGTCGAATTGAGGGTTGCCCTGTTGATCTTTTAGTTCGTATATATGCCGTGCCGCTGCCTGCGTCAAAGGGCGCTTTGAGGTAGTGAACGTTGAGAGATCGATATCGGGCAACCCAAGTCGGACGCCTATAGGGGCCAGCACCTCCCGAAAGTATTGAATTGACTCGCCCGTTGCCAAATCGACGCAAAGCAGCGAGCTGTCCAAGCTCGCCACCCCAATTGTGCGCTTGCTCCGCCTTGTCCGCGGGAATCTTCCCCATTTCCTGCTCTAGGTTGTCCGGTGTGCTGTCGGTGATCTCCTTCAAGCGGGCAAGTAGCGTAAGATCGGGGCGAAAGCGGGCGATCGTTTCACCAAATGCCCCTTCTCGCCGGCTAGCGCAGTAGATCATGCGAAATCGGTGCGTGGTATCTATTCCGTCGGCTTTTCCAGGATCGTCGAATCGATTGCTGAATGTGCCATCCTCTGCAGCGATGTCCCAGGGCGGTGGGGCGAATGGAATGTAGCCCCAGCCGATCCGATATACCGGATCGGCTGGGGCACGAATACTGCTCGGATCGCTAACCACCAGCTACGAATGCCCGCGCTGCGGCGAGTGCCTCAGCAAACCGCCCGTCATGTAGTGCCGTCGCCGGCGAAATATCGTCAAGTTGCGGGTTGAGGCCCATGAACCAGGCTCTAACCGTCTGTGGCGAATCGAACTGAAGTAAAAGCGTAGCGATCTCGTAGGCGGCGCGCAATCGTTGCTCACTTTGCGGCCTGATCTCGCTAACGGAACCTTGTGCCCACCTCGCTACAGTCTTGCCGTCCTTAACGTTGCAGATGAACGCGGTGAGGCGTTGTGTCAGCATATCCTGTAGATAGGCCGAAGCTTCTTGCGGGCTCGCATGGACAGAGCGCCTATGGGCCTCCAGCACGGCCGTTTCCCTGCGCTCCAACAG
>JAQBPC010000607.1 GCA_028287725.1 Chloroflexota bacterium
GATAAAAGGCCATTTTAATATGGAGCATGCCATTCAACCGCCATCCGTCGGAATGCCAGCGGGTATCCCCGACGTAAAAGTTGCCGTCGCTGCCCATATAGTTGAAGTCGTCGCCCAGCAGACCAGCGGCAATCTCCACGATGCGCGAGTCATCCAGCAGGGCGCAGAGGCGCGCGTCCTGGTCGATGAACTGCACCAGCGCAGACCGAGCCTTGCCTTCGTGGGCCTTCCCGCCGTGTCCGCCGCCGTGTTGTTGCCAGATGTCCTCAAAGGTCTGGGTGATATCGTCGATCTTGTCCGCGAAGAGGCCGGGGAACGCCAGGAAGCCGAAGGTTTGAAAGTAGGTACGCTGCTGCGCCGAAAGATTCGTCATTGTCCCGCCTTTTCTCGCTATCGGTTGTAGAACCAGATGGCGCCGCTGCGCCGCGGAAGCTCAAAGGTAAAACCGTCGCTGAGGAGAGTTCGGCCAGGGATCTGGCGTGACTCGCCGGTCTCGGGGTTCGCCAGGATGTAACTTGAATCCGGGTCAAGTGCTTTCGGGTAAACGGTGAGACGCCCCTCGGCGCATGCCGCGAGACGGATTCCCTGGATCAGCCCTTCCCCCGTTTCCGGACTATCGAACTGTCGCGCGACCCAGCGTTCGGCGCTGCTGCTGAACGGCGTGAGCGGATAATAGTCACCGTTCAACTGGAGAGTGGATGCCCTGCGCCAGATCGCTGTCATCTGCCTGCCGAGCGCGAAGTCATAGTCGTCCCTGCGGATATCCAGCGTTAAGAACAGCATCGGGGCCATCGCGCAGTGAAAGGAGAAACTATCGAGTTGGCGGTCAAACCTGGTAGAGTCGTCGGGGCCGTTCAGGTCCCACGAGGTCGTAGATTCCTTGAAGTAGGGGATCCAGGCATAGAGGGTGTGGTGGAAGGCCAGTTTCACGGGATGGTTCCCGTAGCCATGGTCGCTATAGTGCAGGGGGACCGCACGACGCATGGTCTCCAGGTCGTTTCGCCGCCCGCCCGACGCGCACGAATCGATCCACAGGCCGGGATTGCGGGTCAGCAGGTCATCCCAGAACTGCAAGTAACCCTGCACGTGCAGGTTCTCGTTCATACCCTGGCGGTTCTCTGCTTCGTTGTCCCTCCAGTACTGTAGTGGGGCGAAATTGAAATCCTGCCGGTAGATCTTTATACCGTTGTCACGAATCAGCGTGCAGTAATGGTCAGTTAGCCACTGGCGGCATTCCGGGTTGCCGAGGTTGAGTAAGGACGACCATTGGGCGAACCCCTCCCCTGTGCCGGAACTGGGCCAGAGCCATTCTGGATGTGCGTCGAATAGCCATGAGTTCGGCGACACTCGTTCGGGCTCAAACCAGATGAGCAAGCTGGCGCCGTTCCTGGTTGCGTTTTCTGAAACAGGTCGGAAGCCACGGGGAAACCGCTCTGCATCCGGTTCCCACGTTCCGGTCAACATCCAGCGTCGCTGGCCCTCCCCGTTGTAGCAGGGGTACCAGCCTGCATCGATCCACCACACGTCGTAGTCAAAGCCGCGTTGCTTGAACGCATCCATGTAGCGAATCTGGTTCTCCTCGCTGGCCGCCGTGAATTCCTCACCGTCATCTGTCGCGGCCGCCGTCAGCAAGGGCTGCAAAGGTCTCCCATCAGGCCTTGGGAGCACGTGAGCCAGGTACCAGCGGCGCCACAGGTTGACCGCGCGTGCCTGGTCGCCGGTCCACGACAGAATGGTCATCCTTGGCGTGCGGATGCGCTCTCCGGGCTGAAGTTGGAGGTGCGTTTGTTCCTGGCCGGCCTGAATCGAGACGTCATTGGCGCCGCCCGAGAAGCTGGCCGTCCACTGTCCGGGCCAGCCAATGGCGATGGTCATTCCGCACCCTTCGAACGCGATGCGAAAGTACGGAAACGCGCCATCGCATGCGCGGCCACCTGTCGGGGCAAGGGTAAGGGTATTTCCAGGGTGAAGAGAAGTCTCCTGTGGCATGTACCCGTTCTCACTGGCGAAATCACCGTTGCAATGGTGCAGCACGGGTGACCTACCTTCAAACGCGCCGTCCAATGCACGTAGGTCGCTGATGATCGGCGTTGACGTGTTGCCTTGGTTCGTCAGCCAGGCGGTCCACTCGACGACCGGATAGTCCGAGTACCGCAAGATCTCGACTCGCATCCGCAGCCCGGTCTGTACATCGCTTCCCTCGTAGACGGTTTCCACGATATTGGCGTCAATGCGCCGTTCTTCGCGAACCGGGATCCAGCTTGAAGGGATGCCGGCGATTCGCTCCCCGTCGTAAAGAAAGGAAATTGGAAGCTGCTCAGCGCTGGACAGGAAAGCTCCCATCCAGGCGCGGCTCTTAAGCATATCCTGAGGCGTGGTCCCTGGGACGATGCGTTCCGAGCGCATGAACCGTATCCCTCTTTCGGTAGCGTACGCGGTGGAGCCAAACCTCTTGGGCGCGGCCTCTGGTCCTCGGCCTGACCAACATGGATAGTGCCGGCGCCGACAAAAACTACACGAATATGACGGTCAGTCTTCGGGAAGGATTGCCACCGCGCGCACCGGCGCGGCGCTGGCGCCACGGTAAGGGATCGGCAGCACCGAGACCGTGAACCCGCACGAGACCGGAATCTGGTCGAGATTGACCAGGTTCTCCAGATGATAGTATTCACGCTCGAGCATCACCATGTGCGCCTCCCAGAAGACGCGCCGCTCGAACATGCGGGCGAATGGTACGTCAAAGCCGATCGCGTCTATGCCCATCACCTTGATGCCGCGATCCAGTAGCCAATGCACTGCTTCCCCGCTCATGCCCGGATGATCGGTCAGGTAGCGCGGTTCAGCCCGGTAACGTGCGGCGTCGGTGCGGATAAGCACGATGTCCAACGGCTCCAACTCGTGTCCTGAGGCGGCGAGCGCATCTTTCACGTCGGCCGCGCCGATCGCCTCGCCCGGCGCGAAATGCGAGAGGTCCAGCACTACGCCCGGCCCGTAACAATACTCCAGCGGGATACCCTCGGCGCGCGGGGCGCCCGGCTTGACATGCCCCCAAGAGTCCAGATGGGTGCCAATATGATCCCCGCTGACAATGACGCAGTGATTGGGCGCGTGCGTGAGACCGTACTGCCACGCGCCGGTCGAGCGGGCCATCTGCTCGTGGTTCTCTAGCTCATGGACGAACGGCTTGGCGACGCTGGGGTATGTAGGCATACCCTGGTAGATCTCCATCGTCAAGTCGATAAGTCTGGGCCTTCCCATCGCCCTGCCCTCTCCCCTTCGAAGTACATGATGCCGCGCAGGCACGGCCTGCTAAGCGGCGTCAAGCCACGCGACACGGTGGCATTACTGGCTGATAAGCGGTCAGGTTTGGCTCATGTGACGAGCATCGTCTGCAAGATTCAACGCGGTATTGTCAAGATGGTCGAGCACATTGCGCGCGATTTCGAGGGTGTGCTCCTTGGCAGCGCGCTCTGACGCGACGGGATCGCGCGTGCGAAGGGCCTCGACAATCGGCATGTGGCGCTCCGCGAGATCGCTTAGCGAATAGCCGCGCACCTGGATGCCGCTGAATAACGTCCAGGCGTGGGGACCGAGGCTGGTCCACGCTCGCAGCAGGACCCGGTTATTCGCCACAGTGTAGATGAAGCGGTGGAACTCCACGTCGGTATTAAGCAATCCGTCGTTGTCGCCTTCGCGCGCCCGACGCCGCATCCCGGCGAGCAGGTCGTCCAGAAGCGCTATCTCGTCGTCGGAGATCCTGTCGGCGGCGAGACGCGCGGCGAAGCCGTCGAGTTCCGCTCTCACCGCGTAGGTATCTTGTGCCGCCTCGCGGGTCAAGCGTCTGACCACTACACCACGCCGCGGGTGGTACTCGACCAGGTCCTCTTGTTCAAGCTGGCGTACCGCCTCGCGTATGGGGCCGCGGCTGATACCCATTTGCCGCGCGATCTCCGCCTCGACGATACGCTGGCCCGGTCGAAGGCGCCGGAGCAGGATCGCTTCGCGTAGCGCCTCATAGGCGTCGCTGCGCAGTGGCCGGAACTTGGGAAGGTGCGCGACGATGGGAGTCGCGGTCTTTGCGTCGCCTTCATGCCATGGGGGCGACGTCACAAAAGAATCGGCGAGATTATCAGCCATCCACTCTTCTCACATTCCGGAGACCGCGCCAACAGTCGTTGATGCATGCAAGCATACTCGCGCGAAATGTTTTTTGCAATCTGTTGACAGATCACAGTTGGCAGCCTATAGTGCTCTCTATCACGCAGCCACCCGCCGCCACGGCCCGCGCTACTTGACAATCGCGGTCCGCAGGCAGTCGCCAGAAGTTATCTACCCAGCGGGTGTGAGCGATTGGAGAGACAGGAGGTTGGGAGAGAACCGCGGATCAGGCAGGCCTTTACAGGTGGCTGCCGCGCCGATAGTACGGCGGGCAGCACTCGGGCCGTCTTCCGGCCGTGCGTCTGCGTCCGAGCGCGGCTCGTAATCTAAAGCGGTTCCAGCGCGCGGCTGCGAGGCATTTGGATCGCAAGGGGCGACACGAAATTCGCCCGGGTGCGCCAGAAAGGAGGTCCGATCCCTGTTCATTCCCTGGTGTGGGCCCGCAGTGGGACGCACCTGAGTCGAATACCGCGCCGGCGACGCCGCCCGCGGGGCGTCGATTCCTGGAATTCCGGATTGGGTCACCAGGTGCACTGAATTGTGAGCATCTAGATCGAAGGAGATTTCCTGATGCATCGCGTTATGCCACCCTGGCTCCGCTGGGGTCTTCTGGTTTGCATTATCAGCGCCTCAGCTATGCTCCCCTCAGCACGGGCCTCGCGATCGTCGGCCAGCCAGGTCAAGCTGACCTGGGAGGTCACGAACGATACGTTCTGGCCCCCCATCGCCAAGACCGTCATCGCCGCGTACACCAAGCTCCACCCGAACGTACACATCGAGCTCCAGTTGGTCGATGGGCCCACCTACACTCAAAAGGTGTTCATTCAGGCCTCCGCGGGCACCCTGCCCGACATCCTCCTGACCGCGGATGCGTTCACCGTTCCGTTCGCGGCGCACCACATCCTGCTCGACATGCAGCCGCTGTTAAACGCCAGTCCCGACTACAACATCTCCGACGTTTACTCGAACTTTCTCAATCTTGGCCGCCTGCCGGGTCAGAGCGGGCTCTATATGATCCCGTTCTCGGCGGATGCCATCGTGACCTTCTATAACAAGGATATGTTCAAGGCAGCGGGCCTTGCATACCCGACGGCAAACTGGACGTATGCTCAGTTCCTTGACGACGCGAAGAAACTCACCAAAACCAACGCCAGCGGCAGGGTAACCCAGTGGGGCATGTCGTTCTTCCCAACTGCTTCCACCGGTTGGGCGCTGTGGGTACCGTGGCTTTCCGGCTTCGGCGGCTCGCTCTTGTCGGCTGACACCAAGCACACCGGTTTCTCCAACCCCGGTTCGATCGCGGGCATGCAGGCCATTCAGGACCTGTTCGTCAAATACAAGGTGGCGCCAGGACCGACCGTACAGTTCCCTGGTGACCCGTTCCTCTCCGGCAATGCGGCAATGGGCTTCAGCGTACACGGAGCCGTAGCCGGCTGGTCGCAGGCCATTGGCAAGAAGTTTGCCTGGGACGTCCAGGTCATGCCGAGTTTCCCCAACGGTAAGCACGTAAACGGCATGGGGACCGCGGGCTTTGCCGTCTCTGAGAACTCCAAACAGCGTTTGGCAGCCTGGGACGTAGTCAAGTTCGTCGGCAGTGTGGCCGGTCAGACCGCGCTATCGAAGCTAGGCGTCACCATGCCTATTCGCAAGTCCATGCTCAACAACCCAGTTTGGCGCGTGCCGGGCCTCAATAACGATGCCTTCGTTCAGGCGATCAAGTACGGAATTACGCCGCCTCAGTTGTCGCCGCTCGACTCC
>JAQBPC010000609.1 GCA_028287725.1 Chloroflexota bacterium
AGACGTGGCCTCGACGGTGGTTCACGCGCTCAGCCTCTCCCGCACCGCCGAGATCACCGAGATCAGCATCCGGCCGATGGTAAAGCCGGCGTAGGCGCCGGACCCGTTCGTTTGTCCATGGGCAATATACGGGCGAACGATTCAATCGGCGGGTCGCGATCCACATCCAGTACGCTATGCACGGGCAAGCTTTATCGTGTATCTCATGTACATCGAAGACGCCCGATGCCGGTGCGTCACCGGGGTAGCAAGCGGAGGACCGATGGGAGCGGCAGCGGAGACGATCGACCCTGGCGTGGTTCTGGCACTTCTCGCGGATCTGGTCCGGATCAACTCAGTCAACCCGTTTCTGGTCCTCGGCGCGCCCGGCGAAGCCGAGATTGCAAGGTTTGTTGCCCAGCGTATGGAGCGACAGGGCCTGGACGTGCGGACACCGGACGTCGCGCCTGGGCGGCCCAATGTGATCGCCCGCTGGCGCGGCACGGGCGGCGGCCGCACGTTGATTCTGAATGCCCACATGGATACGGTCGGCGTAGCCGGGATGACCATCCCGCCCTTTGAGCCCCGGATCGAGAATGGCTCCCTGTATGGGCGTGGCTCGGCCGACACCAAGGCTGCCCTGGCCGCCATGATCAGCGCGATCGAGGCCGTGCAACGCGCGGGCATCACCTTACGTGGCGACGTGGTGCTGGCTGCGGTGGCTGATGAGGAATATAGCTCCCTGGGCAGCGAGCACCTGGCGCGGACCGAGAAGGCGGACGGTTGCATCGTCGGCGAGGATACCCAGCTCAACCGCATGGTGGCCCATCAAGGCTTTGCCTGGTACGAGATCCAGACGATCGGGCGAGCCGCGCACGGCATGCACCCGGAACAGGGGATCGACGCCATTGCCGCCATGGGCAAGGTCCTTGTGGAGCTGGACCGGCTGGATCGCGAGGTGCTCAGCAAAAACGTGCACCCCTTGGCCGGGCGCTGCGTCTTCCACAACGGCACGATCGCCGGCGGCGTCGAGCCGGGTATTTACCCCGCGAGCTGTGCGCTGCAGATCGAGATCGGCTGCAACCCAGGGGAAACGATGGCCGTTCGTCGGGCCGAAATCGACGCCATTCTCGCGCGGCTTGCCGCGGAGGACCCGCAGTTCCAGTCGCGTGTGATAACCCATATTGAGCGCGCACCATTCGAGGGCGACCCGCATGCCGAGATCGTGCGCACGCTCGGTGCGTGTGTCGAGGATATTACCGGTCAGGAATCGCGGATCGTGGGTGAGAATGCCTGGATGGATGCTGCACTGATCCAGTCGGCAGGGATCCCTACCGTGGTGTTCGGCCCGCGCGGCGGCGGCTTCCATGGCGCCGTCGAGTGGGTGGAAACCGATCAGGTGGTCGCTTCTGCACGGATTCTGGCAGATACCGTGGCACGCTTCTGCGCGTAACGTGCCGTTGCGCGTTTCGCGGCTTCGCTCGCCATGTGCCTGCCCTGCGCCCCATGTACACGACGCGCGACGTCCGGTAAGGATCGGAGACCGGAGTTCTCGGGCATCCTGCAGTCACTGCAGCGTCGAATAGCCGTGGACACAGCGGCGCTCATTACATAACATTTGGGGAACACACCGGTAGCTGAAAGGAACACGTTGGGTTATTCGACAAAGCGCGTCATCGGCCACCGTAGTCGCCGTCGTTTTACCGAGATGCCGGAGGTCATGGTCCCTCTGTATAGTGTCATGGGGCGATGTTTCTCCGAAGTAACAGTGAGAGTGGCCGCACCGTGACCAAGTACCGCCGCACCATGGATCTGATTCTGCGCTTGATCGACGAGCAGGGTCTCGCCCCGGGCGACCGCCTGCCGCCGGAGCCGGAGCTTGCCCAGGTTGCGGGTGTCAGCATGATCACGCTCCGGCGAGCTATTAGCGAGCTGGTGGCGCGTGGCGTGCTGATCCGGCGCCAGGGACGCGGCACGTTCGTCGCGCGAGAACGCATTTTGAGCCGCGTGGCGCAGCCGGGGCCACTCCGTGCCGGCATCAATAACGGCCACCTCGAGCTGACCAGCCACGTGGTGCGTTTCGAGCAAATCGAATGCCCTGGCCGCGTCGCTCGCTATCTCGACATTGCCGTTGGCTCGCCATGTTGGGAGATCGTGCGTACGCGCGGGGCCGGTGGCATGCCGTCACTGATCGATCGGGCCATTGTGCCGGTAAGCCTGGCGCCGCTGCTACGCCGTGCCGACCTGGAAGGCCAGGCTTCGCTGTATCAGCTGCTGGAAGCACGATACGGGCTTGTCGACGCGCGCAATGAGCAGGTGCTGTCGGTTGTAACGCCGCTCGACGAGGAACGCGCCCTGCTGAGCTTGGGCGATGGCTCGCGTCTGGTCGCGGTGGAGGGAACCTCATACACGACGGAAAATGAGCCGTTCGCCTATTTCCTGCTACTCTTCGACGCGGATCGCTTTGCCTTCCGTGTCGACGGCGAGCAGGCGCTGGTCGTGCCGGTGCCGCGCGAGCTCAATGCGGCGGCGGTACGGGACGTATTCGAGTGAAAGCGGTGTACCTGGGACTCGATCTCGGCACCTCCTCGGTGAAGGTCGCGGCGGTGGACGAGACAGGCGAGCTGCTCGCCTGGGCGAATGCGCCATACCCCACCGGCACGCCCAAACCGGGCTGGGCAGAGCAGAATCCTGCCGACTGGGCCCACGCGTCGATGACGGCTCTCCGCGACGTGGTGACACGGCTGCCCGACGACGCCGAAACGCGGGCGCTGGCAGTCACCGGTCAGCTGCCGACCCTGGCCGTGCTCGACCCCTCCGGAAAGGCGCTGCGGCCCGCTATCGTCTGGTACGACGGACGTGCCGAGACTGAAGCAGAGGAGCTGCTGGCTGCGGTCGATCTCGCCGACTGGTACCGGCGCACGGGCGTGGTGCTCGACGCACATTACCTTGCCCCAATGTATGCCTGGGTGGC